>CAIRBY010000975.1 GCA_903876865.1 uncultured Acidobacteriia bacterium | reverse complement strand
TTGCCGTTGGGGAGGCGGCCCACCCACACGGCGTCATCGAAATCGCGCGCCGTCTCGCCGTCGATGGTCACGATGGGCATGTCGCGAAAATCGCGGCGCCCCTCCAGATCGGCGGCGGAAAGCGCGGGCGCAATTGCCTGCGCCTGCTCCAGCACCTCCGGCGGAAACTGATGCGGCAGGTGGTGCTTGCGGATGACCACTTCCACATCCACGCCGAAATCATCGGGGTGACCCAGGATCTCGATTACGCGCCCGACCGGCGATTCGCCGCGCTCGGGGTATTCGAGCAACTCCACATCGACGATCAAGCCTTCCAGATCGGCCGCCGTCTCCACGCGGCGGGGCGTCACGCCGATGCGATCCACCGCGCTCGCGGCCGCTCCGGCGGGAGGGATCTCCATCCCGGCGGGGATATCGATCCACTGCTGAATGCGATCGTCCGCCGGAACCACGTAGAAGCCGCGCCGCCCGATCTTGAACGCGCCCACCACGGTGGGGTGCGCGCGCTTGAGCACCTTGACGATCTCTCCTTCGGCGCGTCCGCCGGCCTCGATGCGGCCCACGCGGACGATGCAGCGATCGCCGTGCATGGCCTTGTCCGCCACGCCGGGCGGCAGAAAGATATCGCCCGCGATGCCCGGAATGGGCCGCTCCATGATCAGGAACCCGTAGCCATCCCGGTGAATCGTGACGCGGCCCACGGCAAATTCGCGGCTGCGCTCGGTCACCACATAGTGGCCGCTGCGCAGTTCCATCAGGTCGCCGCGCGCGGTGAGGCGGCTCAGCGCGGCTTCCAATCCGGCGCGGGTCTCCGACTTGGCGCCGAGTTCGCGGACGAGCTGCTTGAAATTGGCGCGAGCGTGCGGCAATTGAGAGATGTGGGCTACGAGCGCCGCGTCGGTCATAGCTCATTTTACTTATTTGAAACGTGTGGCAAATTGCCGCCGTCGATATTACTCTGAATGTGTACGGCGCAGAGGCGGCGATTTACGGGTCCTGCCTCCGCCATGGGTCCCCGGATCGGGCAGACGGGAAGCTGCCCCCAGCGCAATTGAGGTGAGGAGTTCGCGATGAAGCGGGTTCTCTTGTTATTGGCGCCGCTCGCCCTGTTCGCGGGTCAGGCGCGCTATGCGCGGTTGGGCGAATTTGACGGCAAGGTAGAAGTACAGTTGCAGGCGGCCGATGCCTGGATGGCCGCGGAGCGGAACCTTCCGCTCACCGATTCCACGTGGCTGCGGACCGGCTTCGGCGGACACGTCGAGGTGGAATTTGACGATGGCAGTACGTTCCGGCTGAGCGCGGATTCGCAGGCGGAACTCTCCGATTACACGCGCCTTTCCACCGGGCAGCGCCTGACCGTGCTCTCCGTGGATCACGGCGTAGCCTATTTCACGGGCGAGCCCACCGGGAAGGACAATCTCACGCTGGTGGTGCCGGGCGCGCAGATCACGCTCATCGCCGGCGCGCGCATCCGGCTGCATGTGGACGTGACGGCGACGCGCGTCGCGGTGATCGAGGGCGTGGTGCGCATGAGTTGCCCGGCGGCGGAAATCGATCTCCGCGAGGGGCAGACCGGTTTCGTGGACCCGACCAACGCCGTGCGCTTCTCCCTCGAGCGGGGTGTGAGGCCGCTCGATTCCGATTCCTGGAGCGAGGGGCGCGACAAGGCGCTGGCGCCCGGCAGTTCCGCCGCGCGCGTGGCGCAGCGCTACGGCGTGAACGATCTGGATGCCTGGGGAGAATGGGTGCAGACGGACCTGGGCGCGGCATGGAAGCCCAAAGTGGCGGAGGGCTGGGCGCCGTTCCAACACGGCCGCTGGCGCTGGTACGAAGGGCTCGGCAACACCTGGGTGAGCGACGACCCGTGGGGCTGGCTGCCGTACCATTACGGGCGCTGGCTGCGCCACAACGACCTGGGATGGCTATGGGCGCCCGGGGCATCCACCGTCTTCAAGCCCGGCGACGTCTACTGGCTGGCCGGTTCGAAATTGGGGGGATGGGGTCCGCTGGCGCCGGGCGAACAGTGGCAACCCTCCGCCGCGCCCGCGCAATTTCAGAGCGCCGCGACCACCTGGGCGAGTTTCACACCGGATTCGCGTGTGATCGACCCGGCAGGCTTCAAGGAACGTCCACAGCAAGCGGCAGGGGCCGCAGTGTTCGTTCTGGCGCTGCCCTCGCCCCCCATGGTGGCCTCCCGGTTGGATGCCGTGCGCCCGACCCTCCGCGTAGGTTCCACGCGCCTCGACCTGGTGATCCCCGGCACTACCTTTGAAGACACCAGCCAGGCTTCCCCGCCCCCGCCCGCTCCGCCCGCAACGGTGACGAATCCCGATTCCGATGGCGCGCCGGTCGTACTTCCCGGCGGACCGCCCGACCCCGGGCCGCCTGGCCCACCCATGCAGGTGATCTACCCGCCGCCCTATCCGGGCATCGTGGTGGTCAATCCGCCCGAGCATCCGAGCTATGGCGGAAGAAATCCGAATACGCCCACAGGGAGCCCTGTGCCGCAGGTGCCCATCGCCGCGCCCAAGAACCCGGCCCCGACGACGACCACAACGACGACCACCACCACGACGCCAGATCCTCCACGCACCTCGCGCCCGGTGCCGGTGCTGACACCGCGCGAACCGCCGCGGGAGTTGCCGCGTCCGGTGATGGCGCCGACCGCGCCTCCGCCCGCCGCACCGCGCGTGGAAGCGCCACGGCCGGAAGCACCGCGCCCGCCGGCGCCGCCGAAGGAAGTGAAAGTGGAGCCGAAGACGGAGACGAAGGCGGATGCGAAACCGGATACGCCCGTGAAAAAGCAGTGATCTAAGACTTCGGCCTGATGGAGACCGCCTGCCAACCAAGTATGCCCGAAGCGTTGGCAGGCGGAACCGCCTACCCTACCGTTGAACGCACGGACATTCTATCACCGAATGGGTTGTGTTCAACGGTGTCTTCTTCCCGCGTGCATCACCCAAAACAGAATCGCCTCAACTCGTCAATTGACTTATGCCGCAGACGGGTTATCATTTGATTTGCTCCCCCGATTTGAACGCTGAGGCAAGCGTGACATTCATAAAAAATCCAGTACTCTTACAAACCGACCTCGGTGACGTGCCGTTACGCGCGCGCGGGAAAGTGCGCGATGTATACAGCGTGGACGACCGGTTGTTGATCGTTGCCACAGACCGCATTTCGGCCTTTGATTATATTTTGGCCACCGGCATTCCGGATAAGGGCCGGGTACTCACCCAACTTTCGATATTTTGGTTCGATTTCCTGAAATTCGTCACGCCAACCCATTTTCTAACGGCGAACGTCGACGAGTATCCGGCCGAATTGCAGCCATATCGCGACCAGTTGGAAGGCCGCTCCATGCTGGTGAAGCGCGCGGAGATGATCGAAATCGAATGCGTGGCGCGCGGCTACCTTTCCGGCTCCGGCTGGAAAGAGTATCGCGACCACGGCACCGTGTGCGGAATCGAACTCCCCGCCGGACTCCGCGAGAGCGATGCGCTGCCGGAACCCATCTTCACACCGGCGACCAAAGCCCAATCCGGCCACGATGAGAACGTCAGCTTCGCGCACGTCGTCTCCCTGATCGGCGAAGAACTCGCCGTGCGCCTGCGCGACCTCACGCTCGAGATCTATTCCCAGGCTGCGCGGTATGCGCGCACCAAAGGCATCATCCTGGCCGACACGAAATTCGAATTCGGCTTCGTGGATGGCCAACTGGTGCTCGGCGATGAAGTGCTCACTCCGGACTCCTCACGATTCTGGCCGGCGGATTCCTATGCTCCGGGCGGCGCGCAGTTGAGTTTCGACAAGCAGTTTGTGCGCGACTACCTGGAATCGATTCACTGGAACAAGCAGCCTCCGGCGCCAGCGCTGCCGGCTGATGTGGCGGAGAAGACGGCGGAGAAGTACCGGCAGGCCTACCAGATACTCTCCGGCCGTTCTCTATGAACTGGCTGGATATCGTGCTGGCGGCGATCCTGCTCGCTAGCGGCGTGAGCGGCTTTCGCCGCGGCCTCACGCGGCAGATCATCGGGCTGGTTGCCGGGATCGCGGCGCTCGTCCTGGGAATCTGGTTTTACGGTACGGCGGGCTCATATCTGTTACCCTACGTGAGTTCGCGCACCGTGGCGAACGCGGGCGGCTTCGCGGTGGTATTCTGCGGGGTGCTGCTTTTGGGCGCGGTCGTGAGCTATCTCACGGGAAGGTTCCTGGCCGTGACCGGACTTTCGGTCGTGGATCATTTGTTGGGAGCGGGCTTCGGCCTGCTGCGTGGATTGTTGTTTGCAGTGGCGATTGTGATGGGTGCGATGGCGTTTGCACATGGCGATCAAGCGCCGGACGCGATCGTGAAATCCCGGATAGCCCCTTATGTAGTGGATGCCGCCCGCCTGTGTGCGGATATCGCTCCACACGAATTGAAAGAGGGCTTCCGTAAGACATATGGCCAGGTGAAGGCCGCCTGGAGTACGGCATTGGAAAAAGGGCTCCGAACACTGCCGAATGGAGAGAAGAGAGAAGATGAAGGAAAAATATGATGGGCTGGTGGAGCACCTGCTCGACGGGGGATTGTTTCTTCAACAGGCCATCGAGATCCTGGAAAAGAGCATGATTGAGCGGGCTCTCGACCGCTCCAATCAGAACCAGTGCGCGGCTGCGAAGCAGTTGGGCATTCACCGCAATACGCTCCAGCGGAAGATGGTGGAGTACGAGTTGGGTGTGAAGCGGGCGCGGCGCAAGCCGATGGCGCGCGCGGGGCACGTGCGCAAGAAGAAGACCGGAACGGCATAGGGGCGACTCAGGCTAGTGTTTGAATTACTGATCTTTGATCTGGACGGAACCCTGATCGATTCCAAATTGGACCTGGCTCACGCCGTCAACGCGACCCGTGCGCACATGGGCATGACGCCGCTCGATCACGAGCGCGTCTACTCCTATGTGGGCAACGGCGCCCCGGTGCTGATCCGGCGCGCGCTGGGCGAAGCGGCGACCGAACTGCAGGTGCAGGAGGCGCTCGAGTTCTTCCTGGAATACTATCGCGAGCATTATCTGGACTACACCACGCTCTACCCGGGCGTGCGCGAAGCCCTGGACCGCCTGCGCGCCGCCGGAAAGCGCATGGCGGTGCTGACCAACAAGCCCGTCCGCATCAGCAAGGCGATCATGGAGGGCCTCAACGTGGGTGCGCACTTTTTTCAGGTCTATGGCGGCAACAGCTTCGACCTGAAGAAACCGAACCCGGTCGGCGTGGAAGCGCTGATGCGCGAAGCCGGCGTCACCGCGGCGGAGACGCTCATGATCGGCGATAGCAGCGTGGACATACAGACCGCGCGCAACGCGGGCATCGCCAGTTGCGGGGTGACCTACGGATTCCAACCCGAGACCCTCGGCGACCCCGCGCCGGACAAACTCGTGGACCGCATGGAAGACATGGCCGCGTGGGTGCTCGGAGCAAACACCGCGATCGCTTAGGGAGGAACTACCAAATGCGGGCACTGTTCACCGGATTCGATTCGGCCTGGAGCGTCTTCAATAGCGGGGCGATTTGCAACCTGGAGTGGGACGGAGAGTCGCTGTGCCTGGCGGGAGAGCCGGAAACGGCGAGTTGGACCCACGCGCTTCAACGCGCGAATGCGCCGCGGCGCGCGGAACTGCAGGTCTGGGCAATTGATCAACCCCTGGTTGTGCCCAACCCTCAAGGTTGCCGGGCAGTAGAACGGGACTTGGCCCGCGCCCTGATGGCCGAATTCGGATGCGGCGCACATTCGGCAAACGCCGGCATGCTGGCTTTCGCCGCAGATGCACCGATCTGGAAGTTGAGACAGGTGCTATACGAGAGAGGCTACCGACAAGACCCGATGGCCGTCCCGGGCGTGTCAGACGGGCTGTATTTCTTCGAGTGTTATCCCCATCCAGCGCTGATCGGACTCTTTGGACTAAACGGAGTCCTGAAATACAAAGCGAATCATCGAAATCTGGACGACTGGCGGACATTGCTTCAGTTGCTCCGGTCAATCGCTGACGCGGAATTTTCCATAGCTAATATCAGAGACGTCGTTACAGAGGATCTTCCGCAGACCAAGCAGAACGAAGACAAATTGGACGCGCTGATCTCCGCCTACATCGCTGCGTATTGGTGGAAATTTGGCGCTGAGCGTTCAAGCATGATTGGCGATATGGAAACTGGATATATCGTCACCCCGCACAACGCACCAATGCTCGCTGCGTTCCATCGTGTCTTTGAAGGCCGGATGAATCTTGCCGGGCCTACCGATCCCATGCCACCACAATTCGTAATCGAACCCGACACCGCGGCAGGGGCAACGCTAACGCCAGAAACAACCGACATCCCACGAACTGACTGGATTTATTTCGCTACACCGTCGCGATGGTCTGGCACCGTGACGAAAGACTTCGTACAGAGAAACCAGTTGATCGTGCGGAATATCTACAATTCGGCGGGAATTCGAATCGCGAATATTTCTCACCTCAAGCCAGGCGACCGACTGCTGTTGGTTCATGGTGGAAAGGGCCGGCCTTATCGTGCGCTCTATGCCTGTGCAATCGGGTCCGCCGAGGCACCCGTGCAACATTCGCGGCACCGGTTTGATGTTTTCACCTGCATCGACAATTCGCTGGAGGAAGAACTGGAAAATGGCGGCTATGTCCGCGATTCCGTCGTCGGACGGTTCACCGGACTCTGCATCACCGATGTGGTGGATCTGCGACTTTCTACGATTCCAATTCCCCGCCCCGCCGGAAATAATACGCTCCGGCGTTGGGAGGAAGTCTTCGGCCCTGCATGACGCGCTATCCCGCTCGCCGCAGTTCCTCGCGGATCACCCGGCGCAGCGTCGATTCCAGCGGCTCACGCGCCCGCTCCACGTATTCGCGCAACGCCTGGTTGATCAGGCTCTGATAATTTCCACCACCCGCCCCATCCACCTGATCGCGGAACCACTCCAGCACCGTATCGTCCAAACGGATCGTGACCCTGCTCTTCCCGGTCGCGACCGGCACCACAGGCCCACGCTTTCCCTGACTGAAATCGTATTCCTTCTTCATAGATTCACCCGATAGTTCTTCGTCTCGCCCGGAGTGGCGCTACGAGCCGAGATGATCCGGATATTCTCGCCCCGCCACGTGTACACCACCACCAGCACTCTGCCCGTTCCATCCATCCCCAGAGTCACCCATCGCTCTTCACCGGCTGATTCGTCCGGAACGGTAATTGCCTGCTGATCTTCAAGCGCCGTGACCGCATCCGCAAAGCGAACCCCGTGCTTGGCGAGGTTGGCCGCCGCCTTGCGAGGATCCCATTCAAATGCCGCCATCGTGTACAATTGTACACCGCTACTCCAATGAACGTCCCCTCATTTCGCCAGCATCGCGCGGGTCGAGCGCAGCGTATTTTCCAGGCTCTCCTTAGGCAGGTCGCGGATGATCGGCTGCACGATCCAACCCAACCCGGCCGGCACGTTCCGCGTCAGCGAAATCGCCTGGCACTCCACCCACGTGCCGCCATCGCGCTCTTCAAAACGCCAGTAGCTGTTGAGCCGCCACAGGAATCCCTCGCCCGTGCCCGGCGGCAGGTCGCGCTCGCCCGCTTTGCCCGGGCTTTCCACTTCGGCGATCCGCGTGGAGCGCGAAACGCTGCGCACGCGCGACCGGCTCAGCGGCGTATACGTCACCTCGTGCTCTGTATTCAGCACCACCGTGATCACTTTCTTCTTGAGAAGGCGCAGGTGGATCTGAAACACATTACCCTGATGGGAGAGCAGCCGTGAATCCACCACCTCCGGCTTGTAGACGTCCTTGTGGTGCGAGTAATCCTGCACCATCGCGAGCGTGCGTGCGAGTGTGGCGCCGGGGATGAAGACCGAGCCCACCCAATCGTGAATCAGTCCGCCCGGCACCTCGATCACCGCCTTGGCTCCGAACGGGACTACCTGGGGCGAGCCCTGCCGCACGCGCGCCGCGCGCTCCGGCGATTCATCCGCCCACAGGAACTTCGCCGAAGCGCCGGTGGAATCGCCAAGCCGCTGCTCCGTCTCGCGGATGTAGCGGTCGAACGCCTCGGACGTCCTCGGCTGCAGCGTGGCGGCGGAGAGAGGCAGCGCGCCGGCTGCAAAGAAGCTCGCCGTGAAGAGCGCGCCCAGGATTCCCAAGGACGCGGTCGACGGGGAACGCAGCGTTCTCTGCATGCTCGAAACGGCGCGGCGTTGCTACACTTTGTTACATGGATCTGAAATACCCTCTCGGGAAGTTCGATTTTCAACAGTCCGTCACACCCGCCATGATTCCGGCCCTGATCGGGCAGATCGAGGAGTTGCCGGCTCAGATCCGCGCCACCGTCGCGGGAATGAGCGAGGCCCAACTCGACACACCCTACCGCCCCGAAGGGTGGACTGTGCGCCAAACCGTGCACCATCTGGCGGATAGCCACATGAACAGCTTCCTCCGCCTGCGCTTCACCCTGACCGAGGACGAGCCGGCGATCAAGGGCTACGACGAAAAGGCCTGGGGCGAACTGGCGGATTCCCGCACCGCGCCCGTCGAACTCTCCCTACAGATTCTGGAGGGCGTGCACGCCCGCTGGGTCACCATCCTGAAAGGCATGAGCGAAGCCCAATTCGCCCGCTGTTTCCGCCACTCCGCCATGGGCCTGCTGCCCCTGGACAAGGTCACGGCCCTATACGCCTGGCACGGACGCCATCACACGGCCCACATCACCGCGCTGACCGAACGGGAAGGCTGGAAATGACCGAACGGGAAGGCTGGAAATTAGGCTAGAACCGAATCCGCGTCCGGCGCGTCGAATCAGTATAATGGCTGTAAGGTCGGAGCTGTCGATAAATATATGACGAGCCGCACAAAGTATTCTGTCGTGAGCACCTCCACGTGCCTCACCATCATGCTGCTGGTTGGGCACGCGCTCGGCCGCGGCGCTTCGTCCTCGGACGATACCTACAAGCACATCGGTGTGTTCAGCGACGTGGTCTCGCGCATCAAGAGCGAGTACGTGGAAGAGCCCGATATGAAGAGCGTCACGCTGGGCGCGCTCAACGGCATGCTGGAAGCGATCGACCCCTTTGCCAGCTATCTCAACGCCGATCAATACCGCGACTACCTGAAGAACAAAGACGTCAAGAAGGCCGATGTGGGCCTGATCCTCTCCAAGAAATTCGGCTACGTGGGCGTGGTGGGCACCATCACCGGCTCCCCGGCCGCGAAGGCGAACTTCACCACCGGCGATATGATCGAAAGCATCGCCGGCGTGGCCACGCGCGATATGCCGCTGGCGTATGCCATTCTGCTGATGCGCGGCGAGAGCGGCACCACCGTGGAACTCAGCGTGGTGCGTGCGCGCCATCCGGAACCGGCGCCCGTGACCCTGACCCGCGCCAACTTCGCGCTGCCCGCCGTGGATAGCCGCATGCTGGCGGACAAGGTCGGCTACATCAACGTGGACGCGCTCTCCGCGGACCTGGTCAAGCAGGTGGCCGCCACCATTCAGCAACTCACCAAAGACGGCGCCCAGAAGCTGATGCTGGACGTCCGCAACTGCGCCACCGGCACGCCCGAAGACGGAATCGCCCTGGCCAATCTCTTCATGAAGCAGGGACGCATCACCTACCTTGTGGGCCAGAAGATGCCGCGCCAGAATTTCGAAGCGGACCCGGCCAAGGCCATCACCGCTCTGCCGCTGGTGGTACTCACCAATCGCGGCACTGCGGATGCGGCGGAAGTCGCTTCGGCGGCGCTGATGGATAGCAAACGCGCGCAGGTCGTGGGCGAACGCACTTACGGCGACGCGGCCGTGCGCAAGGCCATCACCATGGAAGACGGCGGAGCGATCATCCTCTCCGTGGCGAAGTTCTACTCGCCCGAGGGCGGCAAAGCCATCCAGGATGCGGGTGTGACGCCCAATAACGTGGTCAGCGATGCCGATACGCAGATCGATGTGGATGACAACGGCGAACCGCTTCCGGACGCTACACCCGATAAGGGCCAGGTCAAGAAAGTGGAAGACGACGCCGTGGTCAAGAAGGCTCTGCAGATTCTGGCCAAGGGGTAAATCAAATCCCGCGCAGTGCATGCGGGCTTGTACTTTGCAACGATCTTTACTTTGCAACGATCCGGGGCGTGTCGGTTCGACGCGCCCCGGATTTTTTTGTCCTGCGAAGCTGTCTACGGACTTGTGGCCAGGGGGGATCTTCTTCAGAATCGCGAGGGGTGGGGATTGAAGGGCGAGGCTGTGACGGAAACCGTGCTGCTTCGCGCCGGTTGCGATTGACGACGACGGCGGCTAGCACCACCAGATCCAGACGTAACCGCAGTCTGCGCCGGACCCGGTGGCACCTCGTTCCGACTGCGCCGGATTACAGCGAGCGCAGGTAGGCCAGCAGATCCGCCTTCTCGGCGTCGCTGAGCATATCCTTGTAGGCCGGCATGCCAGCGCCGCCATCTTCGATGCGCGCCTTCACGGTGGCATCGGTGGGAGCCTTGCCGTTGGTCATCTTGGTCTTCTTGTACAGGCCTTTGAGACCGGGGCCCATTTTCTTCTCGTCGCTATCCGCGTTGTGGCAGACCGCGCACTGCTCAAACACGGCTTTCCCCTTGGCGGCATCGCCCTTCGGTTGGGAGAGCGCTACCTTGGAAGCGGCAGCCAGCGTGAGGCTCAATGCGAGTACTCGAAATCGATACATAGTCAGAAGTTTCTCCAGGCGTTAATGAACCATTTTACAACGCCTGTCGGAATCTACGCTGCGGCGGGACGCCCGGTTCCGCCACCGCACATTAAATTGACTTCAGTAAATTCGTGCCGGATCGGGCAAATTCAGGCCAGTTGTTTCTTGGCGCGGGGCGCCTCGGCGATCGAGATCACGCTCTTGTCGAAGATCGTCATGTCCTGCACCAGGCGATTCATGTCCGCGCCCTCTTCCACCATGATTTCGTGCTCGATCCAGTCGGAGAGGGGAATGTTGCGGAAGTACATGCGCTCCTGCAGCACCAGACTCTTGCGGTTCTGCATCAGCATGCGATTCTCGCGCGTATAATGGCGCTGCTCCACGCGCAGTTCGCTCATGAAATTCTCCAGTGATTCGAGCTTGGCGGTGGCTTCGGCGGCGCGCAGCGCGGTGCCGAGCGTGTTTTCCAGCGCCGTGCGCTCCGCATCCAGCGCGCCGCGCGTTTCGGCGAGCCGTTCGCGCTGCTGCGCCAGGGCCACTTCCATGCGCGATTGCATGATGAACCAGGCGAGCACCGCACTGGCCACGGCCACAAAGCCGGGTAACACAACCATGAGCACGACGTCCATGGCCCTAATACTATCGGTACTGGGCGCTAAACACTAGATATCAAAGGTAAGCGGGCTTACTTAACCAACGGTAACCGGGATTCTACTGGAGGCCTACTCCTGCGTCCCGTCGATTTTCTGCAACGCCACCGTATATTTGAACTCGCCCAGGCGCAAGCCCAGCAGCGGTCCCAGGATCGACGCGATGCGCGCCTTGAGCCCCGCGGCGAAGCCCACGTACTTGCCCAGGAAGACCGCGCGCGCCTGCAGAAAATCCGCCCGCTCCAGCGCCGAATAGCCGCTCCGCCCCGTGTGCATCACGCGTGCGCCCGGCACCAGCAGGATCTTGCGCGAGCCGCGCCGGATCTCCGCCGCCAGGTCCGCATCGGCGCCGCACTGCCCGTAGCGATCGTCGATCTGCCGCAGCGCCTTGATGAAATAGACACGCAGCATCAGCGCCGCGCCGCGCGGAAACTCCACCGCCATCGCCGCGGTCCCGGCGGTTGCCGGGCGCCACTCGCCGGTGGGCGGCAGCACGCCGAGTTGCGGCGCGGGCTTGCCGGAGCCGTCTACCAGCAAGGGGCAGGCGGCCGCGGCATCGGCATTCGCGTCCAGCGTATCGGCCAGCAGACCGATTGCCGCCGGTTCGAGTTCGGTATCGTCGTGCAGGAAGAGCACGTACTCGGCATCGGCCGCGCGCCACCCAAGATTGAGCGCCTTGGTAAGCCCGAAATTCTTGGGCAGGCGGATGAACTGCGCGTTGGGGAATTCGTCGCTCAACTGCGCGCTGCCATCGGTGGAACCGTTATCCACCACGATTAGTTGGAACGTAGCCCTTCCCGCCGAGGCTTCAATCGAGTTCAGGCAACGGTGCAACATCGCGGCGCGGTTGCGAGAGACCACCACCACGCTCACGCGCGGCGGCGGGGGAGGAGCTTCGGAATTGGATTGGGGCGTCAACCCCTTAGAATAACGCGTCGTGATAGCGTATTCAGTGATGACCTCCAAAGAAATTCTCGCGTGCATCACCGAAGCGGGTGTGGTTCCGGTGGTGCGCGCCGCGAGCGCGGATAGCGCATTTAAGGCCGTGGAAGCCATGTACCGGGGTGGTGTTCGCGCCGCCGAAGTCACCATGACCGTCCCCGGCGCCATCAAAGTGCTGGAGAAACTGGCCGACCATTTCGGCAGCAAACTCATGCTGGGCGCGGGCACCGTGCTCGATCCGGAGACCGCGCGCGCCTGCATGCTGGCCGGCGCCGAGTTCTTCGTCACCCCCGCCCTGCGCGTCTCCACCATCGAAATGGCGAAGCGCTACAGCAAGGTGATCTGCCCGGGCGCACTGACCCCCACCGAAGTCCTGACCGCGTGGGAAGCCGGCGCGGATTGCGTCAAGGTCTTCCCCTGCGGCAATGTGGGCGGCGCGAAGTACATCAAGGCCCTCAAAGGACCGTTCCCGCAAATTGAGATGATCCCCACCGGCGGCGTGAATCTGGAAACCGCGGGCGAATTCCTCAAGGCGGGCGCCTGCGCCGTGGCCGTGGGCGGCGAAATGGTGGACCCCAAGGCCATCAAAGAAGGCCGCTACGACATCATCGAAGAGAAGGCACGGCAGTATCTCGCCGCGGTCGCCAAAGCCCGCGCCGAAATTCTGGCCGCGGCCGGCTAAACGGCCTCTCGCAATATGGTTTCTCGCTATACTGGTGAATCGCTATGGCTATCAGCAAAGATCTGCTAGAAATCCTCGTGTGTCCGTTATGCAAAGCAACGGTCGACTTGAAACCCGACCAGAGCGGCCTGAAGTGCGTCCAATGCCATCGCGTCTACCCGGTTCGCGACGACATTCCGGTCATGCTGATCGACGAGGCGAAGATCGAAGAATAGAGCGTGGATAGCGTCCTGGAATCTTTGCCGCGGGGC
>CAIRBY010000974.1 GCA_903876865.1 uncultured Acidobacteriia bacterium | reverse complement strand
GGAACTCCAGTTGGTGAACAGGTTCTGCCTGCGCCACGCGCCGCCATCGAGTTGAAACTCCACCACGCCCGCGTCCGGGCCCGCCGCGACGAAGATCCCGACGGCCGTACCTTCGAATGCGAAGCGGCACTCGGCGCCCGCCGTCTCGCTCACGAGCATCGGCACGTGCACGAAGCCGGCACGCGTACCGACCTTATCGTTGGGCGCCCAATCCGGCGCGATGCTCCAGCCCTTGGCTTCCGTGATGGGCGCCAGTCGCCCGCGGAAGTAGCTTTTGGCATCGAGGGGCGCGGGTAGCGGGTGCGGAGTGGCGGGGCCTTCGATCATCGGGGGCTGTTTCCAGGCCGCGTCGAAGAGGCGTTCGATGGAACGCGCATACACGCTCATGCCGAAGGGGGAGGGGTGCAGGCTCTTGAAATCGTCGTCCCAGGTGAATTCGCCGGCATCGATGCGCTCTGTGATTTCGCGGGCGAGATCGATGGAGGGCGCGCCGTAGTGTGCGGCGACGCGTTCGTGCGATGCGATGACCTCCGGTGTCTTGCCTCCGCGCAGGTCCTGCATCTTCTCCGGATCCACGAAGTGCAGCATCACGATATCGAGCTCCGGTTGCAGCAGGCGAGCGTGGCGGAGGATGCCCTCCATGCCGCGCACCTGTTCGCGAGGCGCGAAGAAATTGGTGGAATCGTTGACCGCCGCCTCTTCGAAGAGCAGGTCTACCGGACCGTGCGAGAAGACGTCGCGCAGCAGCCGGAAGGCGCCCGGCGTGGAGCCGGTGGAGCTGATTCCGGCGTTGATGAATTCGAACTTCGTCTGCGGAAAGCGGGCCTGCAACTGCTTGCCCACCAGATCGCGCCAGCCCGCCATTGCCGTGATCGAGCCGCCCAGAAACACCACGCGCGCATTGCCGCCCGCTTGAAACTTTCGCCACGCGTTGCGCAACCCGCCGCGCAACTGGAAGTATTCGCGCCCGTGTGGAGTCATGCCCGTGCCGGCCACGCGCTCCATGCCGGGGGTGTGGGAGAGGATGAAGTTGACGATGTGATCCGGATCGTCGAGCGCGAAGTGGTGCCCGTTCAAGGTGTCGGGCAGGCTGCGGTTGCGCAGCGTCTCGATCTGTCCTCCCAGCGCTTTGTAGCGCTCGGAGAGAATGTCGCTGTTTTCAGCTGGAGGCACGGCCTGATCGCGATCGCTCACCACGTGCAGGATCGGGATCTTGCGCGCTGCGAGCGGCTGCAACTGGCTGATCGGGTTGCCGGCGAACTGCATCATCTGGGCTTCGGTGAGGTTGTAGGCTGCGAGGGCTTCCTGCCAATCCGTTGCACTGCCGAGGCCTTTGCCTTTGCCGCCGGGCCAACTCTTGAGATCGCACACCGGCGATTCGCAGTAGATGGCGTCGACCAGGTCGGCGTGCTTCGCCGCCCAGTTGTAGACGAAGAGTCCGCCGCGGCTGACGCCTTCGAGCGAGACTTTGTGGGAGAGTTCGAAATTCAGTACGACGTGGTTGTAGAAGTCTTCCCACGCAGCGACCGCTACCGGATTGCCCATGATGTTCGGCAGGTCCAGGTAGGCGAGGTGGAAGCCTTTGGAGAGCAGGCCGAGCGCCGGGCGGGGCTGATAATCCGGGAAGCGGCCGCGCCAGAACCACGGCTTGCCCTTGGCAGCGATGCGGGGCAGCACCACGTAGGCCTTATTGCCGTTGATTGTGAAGTCGCGCTTCTCATAGCCGTTCCAGGTGCCCGGAGTGGTGGCAAGGGGTTGCGCGTGTGCCTGCGATAACAGCAGCGGCGCTCCCAGAACGCCTACGAAACCGCGCCGTGTGAGGGAAGAGGAGTCAGCCATCACTCTACAGTTTACGGCACGTTGGGGCGGTGCTCAGCGCGCCTTACGGCACGCTACGTCTTCTCCCCGCGCGCCTCACGGCACGCTACGTCTTCTCCCCGCGCGCCTTACGGCACGCTTCGTCTTCTCCACGCGCGCCTCACGGCACGCTCCAGTAGCCTTCGCGGGTGCGGGCGATCAGGTCTTTGCGGCCGTGCACCGCAACGCGCAGGTTATGAAACTCGCCCGCCTTTGCGGTGCGCGGCGTGAAGCTCAGAATGAACTGGCGGTGTACCTCTGCGCCGATGGCCTGTATCGCTTCTTCCAGCGCCTCCTTGCGCAGGAAGTTGATGGCGCGGCCGCCGGTGGTCTGGGTGAGCAGCGCGGAGTTGTCCGGCTTGTCGGCCTGGTTCATCTCGGTGAAGACCGTGATCAGGCTGCCCGGCGCCATGTCCGGCGGCAGGGGGCGGCCATCCTTGCTTGGGTCTTTGCTTTTGGTCGCCTTTGGTTTGGCCGTGTAGGGTTCGAGGAACGGCGAGTAGGTCAACCAGTAGATGAGCACGTTCTGCCGCTGCGCCGCCTGGAGCACGGTTTCGAACTTCAGCTGGCTGGTGCGGTCGCGCTTCTCGGCCACCATCAGCAGGATCTTGCGATTGCCGGCGGGGCGCTTCGCCAACATCGTGAGCGCCTGCATCACGGCGTCGAGCGCCATGGCCCCGGTGCCCTGCACGCGCAGCGTAGAGAGGCTGTTCTTGAGGCGGGTGGAATCGCTGGTGAACTCCAGGCGCGTGCGCACATCGTCGCTGAAGGTGACGAGCGCGGTCTCGCCGCGATCGCCCGCCAGCAGGTCTGTGAAGAGCGCGCCGCTGGCGCCGAGTTTATCGAGGACGGCGGCTGAGTTGGCCGCGGTCTGAATCGCCACCACGAGCGAGATTGGCGTGTAGGATTCATCCACCTGTATCGCCTGCCGCACATTGTTGTCGTAAAGAACCAGATCGCTCGGGTCGAGGTTGTCGACGTACTGGCCCTTCGCATCCACAATGGTGGTGGGGGCAACTACCAGCGTGGCCGTGCTCTTGAACTGCGCCAGGGCATTGGCGGCGAAGAGAAGCAGGAGAACGGCGGCGCGCACGGGAGATCGATGGTGCATTTTGAAGGCCACTACGGATTGATGCGGATCGGCGTGCCATCCGGCACCAGGCGCCAGATCTCTTCGATCTCCGCGTTGTTGACCGCGATGCAGCCATCGGTCCAATCCGTGACTTCGTACTCCGCGTCCGCAAGGTGCTGCCGGTTGGGCAGGCCGTGAATCAGGATGTCGCCGCCGGGACGTACGCCCGCTTGTAGTGCGCGCGCGCGATCGTCGGCGTTGGGATAAGAGATGCGCAGCGCGCGGTGGTAGGCGCTGGCGGGGTTGCGCCCGCTGATGCTGTACTCGCCCTCCGGCGTGCGATGGTCTCCCTGCCGCTGCTTGGGGCCCACCGGATTCCCGCCGAGCGCGACGCGATACGCACGGATCACTTTGCCCTCGCGGTAGAGCAGCAGTTCCCGTTTCGATTTATTGACCACAATCCGGTCCGCGCGCGCGCCTGGCGTTGCGGCGGCGGCAATGCACGTGAGCAACAGCAGGTGGGCGAGCGCGCGCAGCAAAGTCCTCTCCTCCGCCTACTTCCGGTTGCGTGCCAGAGCGCGGCGCTTCTTGGCCCACTCTTCCTTGGTTTCCTGGCGCGCGCGGCCGAGCGCGAGCGAATCGGCGGGGACCTTGTGCGTGATTACGGAGCCTGCCGCCACATACGCGCCCTCTCCGATTTCGAGGGGCGCGACCAGAGTGGAGTTGCTGCCCACGAAGGCGCCTTCGCCGATGGTAGTGGCGTGTTTCTTGTAGCCATCGTAGTTGCAGGTGATGGTGCCGGCGCCGATGTTCACCTTGGCGCCGATGTCGCTATCGCCCAGATAGGCGAGGTGATTGGCCTTGGCTCCGGCGCGCAGGCGCGTCTTCTTCAACTCCACGAAATTGCCGATGTGCGCGCCACTCTCCACGTGGCTTTCGGGGCGTACGCGGGCGTAGGGTCCGGC
>CAIRBY010000973.1 GCA_903876865.1 uncultured Acidobacteriia bacterium | reverse complement strand
CCTCGACGTCACACCGAACCGAGCCGACAGTCAACGCTAAGCGAAGTGACAAAGCGACTTACAGACGTGACATCGACCCTGCTTTCAATCCCGGGTTTGGAGCCCGGATTGCACCGTGAATCCGTGACGGAGAATCAGGGCGCGGATGTGTGCCCTGCGGAGAAATGTGGCCAGCTACAGCGCACCGATACATACGGCGGGAACCAAGGCGGTGAACCGTGCGCCGCAGACCTGGGCCTGGATCGCGCTCGCGGCAATCCTGCTGCTCGCGCTCGCCGTGCTGCTGCGGCCGAACCCGGCCCGTCCGCAGGATTTCTATCAGGACTGGGCCTCGGCGCGGAATCTCGCCGCCGGCCGCGCGCCCTATGCCAAACTCGATGGCTGGCTCTTCGATTACAACGCGCATCCGCCCACTTCCATCCTGCTCGCCGTGCCGTTCGCGGGACTCGATTACATCACCGCCTCGGTGGCCTGGAACCTCTTCTGCCTCGCGCTCCTGGCCGCGTCCGTCGCGTTGCTGCTGGCCGAACTTCGCCCCGGAGCGGGCCCGGCGAGCTTCGCCACCGCGATGTTGCTCCTCTGCCTCTGGCCTCCCTTATGGGAGCACCTCACGCAGGGGCAGTTGAGCCTCGCAATGCTCTTCCTGCTGACGCTGGCCTGGCGCGAGGCCCGCCACGGCCGGGACCGGTCGGCGGGCGCGCTGCTCGGCCTCGCCGCCGCGCTCAAGCTCTTCCCCGCCCTGCTGATTCTCTATTTGGCCGTTCACCGCCGCTGGCGCCTCGCCTCGCTGGCCTGCGCGAGTTTGCTGGCGCTGACGGCGCTGACCCTTTGCATCACCGGTCCCGCGGCCTTCCGCGAGTATGCCGCCACGGTCCTCCCAGCTCTCGCACGCTGGGATACCCATAGCGGCAACGCTTCCCTGAACGGCTTCTTCAGCCGCCTGCTGGCGCCCGCGCTCGGCCATACGGTGACTTTGGCGGTAACCTGGGCCGCCTGCGCCTCCGTCGCGATCGCGGTGGGTCTTCGCTCCGCGCGCGCGAACTTCGACGAGGGCTTTGCGCTCGCCGTCACCGGCTTGCTGCTCGTCACCCCGCTGACGTGGCAACACTCGCTGACCATGCTACTCCTGCCCCTCGGGATCTACCTCGCCGGGATCGCCAACCGCGGCCCGCTCTCCCGCTGCTGTGCCGTCGCCGGATGCCTGCTGCTCTCGCTGCCCTCCGCGATCCTGCCGGGCTTCCCCCCCGCCGCCCACCCCGGCATCGCCGCCAACCTGACGGTTCTCTCCCTCAACTTCTACGGCCTGGCTTGCTTCTGGCTCGCGCAGTTGCCCCCGACCCGCGATTGAACCTCCCCCAAACACGCACAGGGCATTACCCGCCAACTTCACTCCAGCAGTTCTTTGTGGGGCGGACGCCCCCGTCCGCGCGGGCCCCCCTGGTCCCGCTCTTCCATCAAAGCATTCAGTCCCGCGGTCGATCGAGCTGCCGGCGAGGGCGTAGATTTCATCTACGACCTGGTCACACGCCTCAGCGCAAAGTAGGGCAGGCGTTTTCGCCTGCCAACTCTTTCGCCTTTCAGAACTGCACGCCCCGGCAGTTGGCAGGCGAAACCGCCTGCCCTACTCTTTCGCCTTTCAGAACTGCACGCCCCGGCAGTTGGCAGGCGAAACCGCCTGCCCTACTCTTTCGCCTTTCAGAACTGCACGCCCCGGCAGCTGGCAGGCGAAACCGCCTGCCCTACCTCTAGCGGAGCCGCTCGAACAGCAGCGCCACTTTGTCGCGGTCGCGCAGTTGCCACGCAGAGTCCTTCTCCAGCGCTTTCGCCAGCGGCCACTCCGGTGGAATCAGCACGAAATCCCACCCGTAGCGGGCCGCCAACTCTCCCCAGCGCTCACCCGCCGCGCGCGCCGCCACGTAATCCTGAAGGATGCGATACCCGTAGTAATCGCTCCTGCCATCGATGAACACATGGCGGTTCGGGTAGAACCGGTAATCGAGATATCCGCCCCAGATATCCTGAGTGAGTATCCGCGCCCCCTCGCGCCCGGGACCGTTCAGCGCCGCGGCCTGCCGCCCCACCATCGCCGTGGGAAAATTGGGCGCGAAATCCCTCGGCCATTCGATTCCCCAGGAACCGCACGCGAAGAACACAAACAGCGCCGGCCCCCACACGCTCGTCCACCCCGCGGCGGGCTGCAGGTCTTCCACCAGCTCGCGCAGCGCCCCGCGAATCGAGCCCCGGTCGCTTCCCCGGACCCACGTCCGCCACAGACTGCTGAGCGAATCCGCCAGCACCGGCGCCGCCACCAGCGCATAAATCGTGATGTGGCGCGCCGCCGTCAGCGCGCTGTGCGCCCAGAACACCAGCAGCAGCGCCTCGTGGTAGCGCCGCCGCCGCAGCAGTTCCCACGTGCAGATGAGCCCCACCATCAGCAGCGCCTCGAACTGCGGAAACTCCCCGGGCCGCGAGAATGGCGAGCGGAACTCATCGATATTGCGAATCAGCCAGCCCGCATTCAGGTATTCCCAAATGTGGCGGTGCAACTGCCATCCGTACGGATTGACGAAGGTCGCGGCAAAACACGCGGCCGTGAGCGCTACGTACCGCCGCGCGCGCACTCTCTCGCGCCGCAGCAGCGCGCACACCGCGGAAGCGCCCGCGGCCGTGAGCAGAACCAGGAATCCCCCATGCAGATTCGTCCACACCACCGTGAGCGGCACCAGCAGCCACACCCCGCGCCCCGGCTCCTTCCAATCGCGGTCGATCATCCAGAGTGCGATCACCGCGAAAAGCGTCGTAAACAGGTGCGGGCGCGCCAGGTAATGCAACCGCAGCGTATCCGTGACGAAAATCGAGAGCAGCACCGCCACGTGCACGCTCGCGCCGCGCCAGATCATGTGGCGGAACAGCAGGATCATCGTCAGCGTGATCAGCGCGCCCGAAAACAGCGCCACGCCCTTCAAGCCGCCGGCCATGTGCACCAGCGCGAAAATCACGTCCGACAGCCATTCCCACGCATACCAGCGCCCACCCGGCGTGGTGAAGGAAAACAAGTCGCTCACCGGGACCGCGTGGTTCTTCAAGATATATTCGCCCGTGCGGATGTGCCAGCCCGTATCGCCGTCCGTCAGCAGGCGGAGCCAGCCCGAATCGCGCATAAAGAGGATACCGACGAATACCACCAGCAAAATATCCGCGAGGGAGGGCAGGAGCCAGGAGTTCCGCCGCCCGGCGCGGGGAGTGCGCGGCGCGCCCGCCGGGGAAGGAGCGTGATGGACCACCGGACTAGCGGACATACACCGCCGCCTGATCGTCTTTGTAAGCCAGGCGCCATCCCGGCAAATACGGCAGGACCCGCTCCATCGGCAGATCCTTCGGCATGAGGCACAGCCGGATGTGGTACTTGTCCGGCAGCAGCTTCGGATCTTCATTCAGCGTCGCCCACCGCACGTATTCGGCCAGAATGCCGCTCGGGTCGAACACATCGCCGCGCCCGTCAATGAAGACCTTCTGCTCCGGCAGCGCCCAGATCAGGTAGCCGCCGTACCCATAATCGTTGAGCATCGGGCCGGGCAGTCGCGCCCGTCGCAGGAACTCCACGGCGCCCACCGGGTTCGCCTGCCGGATCTGCTCTTCGATCCGCGCCCGGCTGGGGAACGCCCACACCGCCGTGCCCAGGAGAGCGCACGTCAACACGGCATTCAGCGCCGTGCGCTCGCGCACCGGCCGCACCTCCGGCACCGGGCAGAGCAGCCGGCAGAGCGTGGGCGCCATCACAATCCCGAAGAGGAACAGCATGCGCACGTGCAGCAGCGCCAGCCCGAAGGCCATCCCGATCGTGAGCAACTCCCGCAGCCGCAACTCCACTCGCCGCAACAGCGGAAGCAGCAACAGGAGCACCCCCACCGCGACCAGCCCCATGCCCCGCGCAGTGCCCAGGCTCGGCGGCAGCCATTCGTCGATCGCATTCATGCTGGTGGTCTGGTTGGAGAGCACGTTCAGCGGATAATACAGCACCAGAATCCCCTCGGGATTGCAGCACACCGCGCCCACGCATAGCCCCGTCACCGCGAACAGGCGCTGGTACGCCGCTCGATCCCAGGGTTCGGAGACCACTAGCCCCCACTCCCCCCGAATCGCCGCGCACCCACAGTAAACGCCCATCACCGCCAGCCCGAACAGGAACGAGCCATGGCAATTCACCCACACCGCGAACAGCGGCGGCAGCGCCCATAGCCACCGGCGGTCCGTAGCCGCGCGCTCGAGGCAAAGCAACTCCATCACCAGAAACAGATGCCCTAGCATCAGCGGACGAATCGCCAGCCCCACCGTGCCGAAATACCAGGCGCAGATCCCTCCCAGAAATGCCACCACCGGACTCCCGCACGCGCGGTAGCACAGCAGGTAAACCAGCACGAACAGCAGCGGCGCCAGCAGCGCCAGCCACAGCATCAGCCCCGCATTGCCGGCCAAGCGGTACGCCGCGTACATGCTCCACTGCGCCAGCCACTCGTGGTCCGGCGAGAGCGCGCCGTAGGCCGTGAAGGAAAACTCGTCCCGCGTGGGAATCGTATGCGTATTCCACACGATCTCCCCGTGCCGCAGGTGCCACCACAGATCCGGATTGTTGAACAGGTTGCGAACCGTCAGCATCGTGATTGCCGCCAGCGCCACCGCCAGCAGCACACGGAACGAAAACACGGCGCGCGCCAGGCCTGGCACTACCGGCGCCGGAGCGGAAGGAGCAACAATCTCCAGCGTCTCAGTCGTGGTAGCGCTCTCCAGCTTCATGGCAACCTCCGCCCCCTGAAACCTCTCAGGGTCAGGGGACAAAGCCTCGGCGGGGCAGTTGAGGGTCCCCGAGGACAGCCGGGTCCCGCTCCTACCACCCTGTTCAGTCCTGACCGCGCGCCGCACCCGTCGGCTACTGCAATCGCCGCTCCAAAGCCCCGCGATGCGCGCAGCCTGTCAATTCGCCCCGTTGACGCCCGCTTTCGCCGCGCCATCCCCCCCACCCGCGCCGTGGGCTGTAACCGCCTGTCTACACTGGCCCGGCGCCTGGGACACAGCGGCTACACCGCCCCCCTGCCGCCACCCCGTTTGACACCATGTGGCGCCCGTCAGACGCTCCACCGCGGCCTACCCATGTTACGGTGAGGGCATCATGCGCACCCGCTCGCATCCCATCTGGACGCAGGTGTTGTTCGTCGCACTCCAACTTGGCGATGTCGTCACCACCCTCACCACACTCTCCGCCGGAGGCGTGGAATTGAACCCGCTCATCTCGCGCCTCATGGGCATTGGCGGCCTGACCGGCCTCATTCTCTCGAAGGTCGTGCTGCTCGGCGTCGCCGTCATCGCCAACCGCACCGGGAAACTGCGCGTCCTCGTGCTCGCCAATGTCGCCTTCGGCGCCGTCGTGCTCTGGAATCTCAGCGTGATCGTGCGGATCTATCTGATGTCCCACCCCCAGTGAGCAGCCAGTGGGACATGCCATCGTCTTTTGTGGCCTGTCAGACTAATCTGCGCTTTTGCCCCCCCGAGTGTTTGTCCACGCCCCCTCGGAACTGCACGAAT
>CAIRBY010000972.1 GCA_903876865.1 uncultured Acidobacteriia bacterium | reverse complement strand
GCGAGTTCGAGTTGACGAATCCGGAAGTTGAACTGGCACCACCGACCACCCACTATGACGAAGGTATCATCCGGCTCGGGACGCGTGCAATGCGCGACCCCGCGATTGCAGGTGTTAGGCTGGAACTTCTCTCATGGCCCGATATTCCCAGCTCATTGCGCGCGCGTCGGAGTTCGTCGCTGAGTGGGCGCACCAGGGCGAGGTCGCGATTGTGGCGCCGGTGCGCGAGGCGGCAGACGAAATCGCGTTGGCGGCATGCGGCGGCGCGCTGATCGGCGTGCGGCGTTTCTCTCTGCGCGAACTGGTGGCGGAATTGGCCGCGGAAGAGTTGAACCGCCGGGGCTTCGTGCCGGTCGGCCGGGCGGTGCGCGAGGCGCTGGCGGCGCGCGTCACAGTGGCGGCAATTCAAGCGGGGACGCTCGGGTACGTGAGTCCGGTGGCGGCCTTCCCGGGATTTCCGCGCGCGCTCGCGGCCACGTTCGAGGAACTGCGCCTGAACGCGGTGGGGCTTGAGGAACTCCGCGCCTGCGGCGACTCGGGGCCGGACCTCGTGTTGCTCCTGATGGCGTATGAGGCGGAACTTGCACAGCGCGGCTTCGCGGATCACGCGCTGCGCGTCGGTATCGCGTGTGGAGCGGCGGCCGCCTTCGCGGCCAAGCGCGCGCTGGTGGTGGTGGATGTGGAACCGCGCACCCGGCTCGAACGCGAACTCCTGGACGCGCTGCTGCACGGATCACAGGCGCAGCTTGCGTTGCGACTCGGCTCCGACGGCATCGCCGAAGACTCCGCGGCCACGACTTCGCTGGAATTGCTGCAGCTCTGCCTGTTCTCCGCCGAAGCGGTAACGCAGCGTCCGGAGGATGGCTCGGTCGCGATCTTTTCCACGTCCGGCGAGGCGCTGGAGTGCGTGGAGGTCGCGCGGCGCATCGGCGCGGCGGCGGAGCGCGGCGTGGCGTTCGATCAGGTCGCGATCCTGCTCCGCGCGCCGGAACGCTACCAGCCGCTGGTGGTGGAAGGCTTGCGCCGAGCCGGAATTCCGATGCACAGTACGCGCGGCTCGCGCCGTCCGGATGTGGCGGGGCGCAGTCTGCTCGCGCTGTTGCACTGCGCCGAAGAACGGCTCTCCGCCTCGCGGTTTGCCGAGTACCTTTCCCTGGGCCAAATGCCGGAAGCGGAAGCTCCGCGCTCGCCCGCGTATTGGGAACGGCTGCTGGTGGATGCGGCCGTCATCGGCGGCGTGGAACGCTGGGAGACGCGCCTCGCGGGACTGCGCGAAGCCTTCTACCGCAGCCACGCAGCGGCGCAGGACGAAGCACAGCGGGAGCAGTTGGACGCGGATATCTCCGCACTGGAATCGCTGCGCGCCTTCGCGCTGCCCTTAATCGCGCGACTCGCTGCGCTGCCGCAGCGCGCGACTTGGGGCGAGTGGCTCGCGGCCCTGGGTGCGCTCGCTGAAGCTACGCTGCGCGATGCCGGCAGCGTGCTCGGGTTGCTGGACGAACTGGAGCCGCTGGGGGAGATCGGCCCGGTGGGGCTGAGCGAGGTGCTGCTGGTGCTGGGCCCGCGGCTACAGGCGGTAACGGCCGCGCCGGGCGATTCGCGGTATGGCCGCGTGTGGGTGGGCGGCATCGAAGAGGCGCGCGGCATGGCGTTCCGCCTCGTGTTCGTGCCGGGTGTGAACGAAGGGCTCTTCCCGCGGCCACCGGCGGAAGATCCCCTGCTGCTCGAGCCGCAGAGGCGAACCCTGGGCGTGGAGTCGCATGCGGATGACACTCAGCTTCTGCGCATCGCGGCGGCCTGCGCATCGGAGCAACTAGCGCTCTCCTACTCGCGCCTGGACCTGTTGACGGGACGCGAGCGCGTGCCCTCCTTCTACGTCTTCGCGGCCCATCGCGCGGCGGGCGCGCCGGAGATGGATATTCGCGAGTTCGAGCAGCGGGCGCGCGCGGAAGCGGCTACGCGCATCGGCTGGCCAGCGCCGCGCCAAGCGGAGGACGCGATCGACGATGCCGAGTTCGACCTCGCCACCCTGG
>CAIRBY010000971.1 GCA_903876865.1 uncultured Acidobacteriia bacterium | reverse complement strand
CTACGTGAAATCGGCGAGGCTGGGGAAGACGGAGGGCGCGGGCGGGGAGTTGGACCTCTCCAACGGTGCGAACGGCGGGGCGTTGACGGTGGTGCTGGCGTCGACGTACGGCTCGCTGCAGGGAACGGTGAGCGACGACAAAGGTCCGGCGGCGGGGATGCGCGTGCTGGTGAAAGACACGCAGAATCGCGGATTTGAGCGCCAGGTGCGAAGCGGAAAAGACGGCACCTACAAGGCGGGGCGATTGCCGCCGGGCAAGTACCGGATGGTGGTGATGGACGAGAACGACAACTCCGCGGTGCTCTCGAGCGATCCGGCGATGGAGGATTTCGACGAGGCGTTCGAAGTGGGTCCGAGCGAGACCGTGACGCGGGACGTGAAACTGCACCCCGTGACGGGCAAGCTGGAGTGATATCCTAACTAACACCCAGGAGGGTTCATTCATGAGAGCGCGATCGATTCGCATGCTGCTCTTTGGCGCGGCGCTGGCGGCGGGAGTTTACGCCCAGAACCAGCAGCCGCCGAAGACGCATTTGAAGGAAGGCGATATGGCGCCGGATTTCACGCTGACGTCCACTGCGGGCGGCAAGGTGAAGTTGAGCGACCTGCGCGGAAAAAGCAATGTGGTGCTGGCTTTTTTCCCCGCCGCCTTCACCGGTGGTTGAACGAAGGAAATGACAGCGTACCAGTCTGGTATCGCAAAATTTGATGCATCCGAGACGAAAGTTTTCGGAGTCAGTACGGACAACACACCTTCCCAGAAAGAGTTCGCGGCCAAGAACAACATTCAGGTTCCGATGCTGAGCGATTTCGCCAAGCGCGAAGTCACGGCGGCATACGGGGTGTTGATCGCGGAGGCAGGCGTGGCGGTCCGGTCCACGTTCGTGATCGATAAGGAAGGGAAGATCGTTTACATCGAGCAGGGCAACACCGCCGTGGATCCCACGGGGGCGGAGGTCGCGTGCAGTCGCGCGGCGCACAAGAAGTAGATTCGTAATCAGCCGGGCGCGACTTCCGTGATCTCCAGGGTCAGGGTCGCGCCGCAGTTTCCACACACGAGCTTGTCACACACGAGACCGCCGTCTTCCAGTTGGTAGACGGCGGTCGATGTGCATTTGGCGCACTCCACGGTGGGGTCGGTGGCATCGGGCAGGGGGTCGGGGGGCGTGAAGCCGCGCAGCGATCCGCCGGCGGCAACGGTCGCAGGCTCGAAGGTGGTGCCGCAATCGCCGCAGACGTGATTGAAGCAGCAGTTGGGCGTGCAGCTATAGAAGACGTCGGCGGAGCCGCACTGCGGGCAGGGGATTTCGAGCTTGCGGGTGCGGATCACTTTTGCGCGGGACCGAGGGTGACCTTGGCGGTCTGCAGGAAGAGCGGGTCCACCTCTACTTTGGTCCTGGCCTTGAGTTCCTCCACGAACTTTTTGCTGGCTTCGGTGGCGAAGGCCTTTTCCATATCGGGGCGCATCTCTTCGGGGGTTTTGGTGACTTTTTTCTCTTCCAGCTGGATGATGTGATAGCCGTAGGGAGTCTTGACCGGCTGGCTGATTTCGTTGATGCCGAGCGCGTAGGCGGCCTCTTCGAACGAGGGCATCATCTGGCCGTGCTTGAAGAAGCCGAGTTCGCCGCCGCGGTTGCGGCTGCCGGGGTCGCTCGATTCGGTGCGCGCCAGATCGTCGAAGGCGGCGCCGGCCACGAGTTTGGCGCGAATCCGGGTGGCTTTGGCGAGCGACTCTTCCTCGGTGAGTTCCGTCTCGCCGGGGAGCACGGGGACGCTGGAGCCGGCCATGCGGATCAGAATGTGGCGGGCGCGGAGCTCGGTGATTTCGGTCTTGTGCTTTTCGAAATAGGCGGTGAGATCGGCGTCGGTGGGCTTGGCGGTTTTGCGAATGTCGGCGTCGGTGTGGGTGGCGAGGATGCCGGCGGCGGAGAAAGAGAGTTGCGCCTTGTAGCTATCGGTCTGGTCGAGTTTGCGGCGCTGGCCTTCCTGATACAGCAGCAGGACGCGGATCACGGAATCGACGAAGTCCTGACGGCCGGGCCCGTTGACCCAGCCGCGCTGACTCTCCGGGTAGGCTTCCAGGATCATGTCCATCTGACCGGCGGTAATCGTCATGTCTCCCACCTGAATCACGACGCGGGCGGGAGGGATGAACGGCGGCGGGACGACTTGCAGGGGAAAGGTTTTGCCGTCCTGCATGGTCATTGAAGGGCTGGTGGACTGAGTACCGGAAGCGGGAGGCGGCGTCTGGGCGTGCAGGCACACGCCGGCCGCGAAGAGGGCAAAAATGGGGATCACACGCATACTTCCCTATGATATCGCGAGGGGCGGTGGAAGTAGGGCAGGCGGTTCCGCCTGCCAACTTCCGGGGCGTTGCGGGGTTGG
>CAIRBY010000970.1 GCA_903876865.1 uncultured Acidobacteriia bacterium | reverse complement strand
TGTGCGGCCATCGCGAAGATGCCGAGGAGGTAGCGCAGGATACGTTGCTCAAGCTGTTTGAGAGTTTCGATCAACTGCGCGAACCGGAGCGGGTGCGGCCGTGGGTCTTTCGGATTGCCAAGAATGCCTGCCTGATGAAGCGGCGCAAGAGCGTCTTCGCTCCGGCGTACGAAGTCTCGCTGGATGATAGTCCGCCGGGCGCGGGTACGGAGGGCGGCGAACGCAAAATTGAAATCGCGGATTGGTCGGGCCTGCCGGACCGGCTGCTGCTGCAATCGGAATTGAAGCAGGTGCTGGACAGGGCGATCGCGGCGCTGCCCCCCCAATTACCGTTCGGTGATTCTGTTGCGGGATATGGAAGAGTTGTCCACGCTCGAAACCGCGCAGATCCTCGAGCTTTCCGAGGATGTGGTCAAGACCCGGCTGCACCGCGCGCGCCTGGCCGTGCGGCAGGAACTGGACCGCTACCTGAGCGCCGCGGTGAACCTTGTACCCAATCACCCATGAGGGAAACGCAGGAGAACGCTATGGATTCGCATCAGCCCACCGGTCAGTGCCAGGACGTGCTTTCGCTGCTCTCCGAATACCTGAACCTCGAACTCCCGCCCGGCGCCTGCAGGGAGATCGAAACCCACCTTGCCGGATGCACGCCGTGCGTGGAGTTCGCCGAGAGCTTGCGCAAGACGGTGGAGATCTGCCAGCGCTATCGCCCCGATGAACTTCCGGTCTCGCTCGGACAGGACGCGCGCGCGCAACTGCTGGAGGCGTATCAGAAGATGCTGCACGCCCGCAAGACTCCCGGAGCGCCGCGGGATTAGCGGTCTGTCGCTTCTTCGCTTGCCACGGCGCTTTCGGTGCGCAAGCGCGCGAGCGTCGCGCCTTCGAACTCGAAGCGGCCCGTGAGCAGGTCGTCCGCCGTGAAGCAACTTCGCGCGATGCCCGTGTGAGCGTGATCGGCGGTCTTCAGCAGAACGTGATAGAGTTCGTGCGCCACGATTCTGGCGACCGCCCGTCCGTAGAGAAAGTCGCGCTGTGCCCCCGCTTCGTGCAGCAGCGCGGGCGCCACGATCTTCGTCACCACGGCGCAATTCACTTTGCTGAAGGGCAGCACCTGCCCGTCGCTCACACTGGTGGTGGCGAGACTGTTGGGGGTAGAGGGCGGCGCGGATGCGGGTGAGTTTCCGGCGGAGAGTCCGCAGGTTCCGTTCAGTTCCAGCACGGCAAGGTAGGCGGCGTCGGTGCTATCGCGCTGCTCTGAATCGAGGCTGCGCCATTCCACGTGGAAGCCTGCCTCGTGCATCAGCGAAGCTAACTCGCGCTTCATCTGTTCCAGCGGGGCTGCCGGTTGATTGCCTCCGGTGCGTAGATACACCGCGAGCGTTTGGTCCTGCGAACTCGCAGCTCGGACAGGACTCAGGGCGACAAGGCCGGAGAGTAGGCAAAACGTAGCCAGTAGACGCGCAGACACGGCGCAAACCTAACTGGCATTGTATCCCGTTTCCGGCCGGTATGTGGAACGGTGGTAGGCACGGCCGATTGGCCTTGCCCGCTTACATCGTCTTCAGGTCGATCCGCCAGACATTGCCCTGGCTCAAATTGCTCAGCCAGAGCGAGCCGTGGCCGATGCGCAGCGAATCGCCGCCCGCACCCATCCATTGCTTCACCACTTTGTTGGTCTCCGGATCGATCTTCGTGATCGGCACCTGCGCCACCGTGGCCCACACGTGGCCGTCGCCGAAGGCCAGTTCGCCGCCCGTGCCGGGAATGCCGAGATCGATGTTGGTCACCAGTTTGCGCGTCTTCATGTCCACGCGGGAAAGCGTGCCATCGCCCTGATTCAGCGTCCACACCGCACCCGCGCCGACCGTGAGGAAGCGCGGTCCGGGGCCCACCGCGATGGTGTCGGTGGCCTTGTTGGTCTTGGGGTCCACGCGTGTCAGCACGCTCTTTTCCGGACTGCTGACCCAGATGGCGCCTTCGCCATATACGCAGGAGACCGAACCGGGAGCGACTTCGATCTCCGCAGTCACTTTGTTGGTTTTCGGATCGATGCGCGAGAGGATCCCTTTCGGGTCGGTCAACATCCACACCGCATCGGGGCTCGCGATCAGGCCGCCTTCGCTGTTGACCGCAGCCAGCGGCAGGCTCGCCACCACCGCATTGGTCTTGATGTCCACGCGCGCCAGGGAGGGCTTCACGCCGTTCTCCACATTGGGGCGGTCGCCGCAGACGGGAACCCAGATGCTGCCGAAACCCGCGGCGAGTCCGGAACACGGGCGCTTGCCGACTTCAATCGTCGCCGTCACTTCGTTGGTCTTCGGGTCCAGACGGTGAATCGTATTCTTGGGCGCGTTGGAGACCCA
>CAIRBY010000969.1 GCA_903876865.1 uncultured Acidobacteriia bacterium | reverse complement strand
TCGACAATCAGCCCAACCCTTCGATCGGCGATCTGGCGCTCGCGCCTTCCAACCCCTCGATCCTCTATGTGGGCACAGGCGAAGCCAACAACCGGCAGAGTTCTTCGTGGGGTAACGGCGTCTACAAGTCGATGGACGCGGGTGCCACCTTCACCCACTTGGGCTTGGCGGAGACTCACCACATCGGCCGCATCGTAGTGCATCCGACGAATCCCGACGTGGTGTATGTGGCGGCGCTCGGCGACCTGTGGGGACCGAACAAAGAGCGCGGCGTCTACAAGAGCACCGATGGCGGGGCCACGTGGACGCAGACGCTCGCGATCAATGAAAACACGGGTGTGAGCGATATCGCGATCGATCCGCAGAGCCCCAACATTCTCTATGCCGCGGCCTATGAACGCCGCCGCACGGTGTTCGGCTACAACGGCGGCGGACCGGATGGCGGCCTCTACCGCTCCACCGACGGCGGTTCGCACTGGACCAAGATGGCGGGCGGCTTGCCCACCACGGGCGACGTGGGCCGCTGCTCGATCGATATCTTCCGCAAGAACTCCAACATCGTCTATGCGGAATTCGAACATGGCACGCTGGGCGGCGTCTACCGCTCGGAGGACAAGGGCGCAACCTGGGCGCGCATGAGCGACACCAATCCGCGGCCTTCGTACTTCAGCCAGATCCGCGTGGACCCGAATAACGAGCAGAAAGTCTGGCTCGGCGGCGTCAACATTTATATGTCCGAGGATGGCGGGCGCACCTTCGCGCAGACGCGCTTCCGCGACGTGCACAGCGACGTGCACGCCATCTGGATCGACCCGGCCAACAGCGACCACATGCTCAGCGGCAACGATGGCGGCGTGTGGATGACCTGGGATAGCGGGCGCAACTGGCGCCACCTGAACAATATTGCGATCGGCCAGTTCTACGAAGTGGCCTTCGATTTCCAGAAGCCCTATCACGTCTGCGGCGGCTTGCAGGACAACTACTCCTGGTGCGGACCGAGCGCGAGCCTGCAGACCACGGGAATCGGCAACGAGGATTGGATCACGGTGCAGGGCGGCGACGGTTTCCACGCCCGCATCGATCCGACTGACTCCAACATCATCTACGCCGAATCGCAGGACGGCAATCTTTCCCGGCGGGACCTGAAGACGAGCGAATCGAAATCGATCCGCCCGCAGGAGGATAGCGACACCGCTCCACGGTACCGCTTCCAGTGGAATTCGCCGCTGATCATTTCGCCGCACGACCCGAAGACGCTCTACTACGGCGGCAACCATCTGTTCAAATCGACCGATCGCGGCGACACGTGGGTCCGCCTGGGCGAGGACCTGACCACCAAAGCGGTGCGCGACGATCAGCTGATCCTGGGCAAGAAGCCCACCCGCGGCGAGACGCTTTCGCTGCACGATGGCGTGGTGGCGTGGCCGTGCATCACGGCGATCGCGGAATCGCCGGTGCGCGCGGGCGTGCTCTACGCGGGCACGGACGATGGCAACGTGCAGGTCACGACCGATGGCGGCAAGACCTGGTCCAACGTCGCCAGCCACATCACGGGCGTGCCCAAGGGCGCGTACGTGAGCCGCATCGAGGCTTCGTACAAAGAGGAAGGCACCGTCTACGTGACCTTCGACAATCACCGCAGCGGCGATTTCGCGATCTACATTTACGCCTCCAAGAACCGCGGCGACTCCTGGACCAAGATCACCAACGGCATTCCGCCGGGAGCGGGCACGGTGCATGTGATCCGCGAAGATCCGGCCAACCCAAACCTGCTGTTTGCGGGCACGGAGTTCGGCCTGTTCGTCAGCTTCAATCGCGGACAGAACTGGGAAAAGATGAAGAACGGCTTGCCCACGGTGCCGGTGTTCGACGTGCAGATTCATCCGCGCGAGCACGATCTGATTCTGGCGACCCACGGACGCTCGATCTGGATCATGGATAACATCAAGGCGCTGGAAGAGATGGCGGGCAACGAGAGCGTGCTGACGAGTGATCTGCACCTGTTCACGCCGAAGCCGGGGATCGAGTGGAAGATGACCAACTACCGGGGCTTCCTCGGCTCTGGCCTCTTCTTCTCGACCAATCCGCAGGCTGGCCTGCTGCTCGACTACTTCGCCAAGACTGCCGGCCCGGTGCGGGTGGTGGTGAAAGACAAGGCGGGGAATGATGTGCGGCAGTTGACGGGACGCGCCGAAGCCGGCGTGTTGAACCGTCTTGCCTGGGATATGCGTTCGGATCCGCCGATCCGGCCGGCCGGCGGTCAGGGTGCGGGCGGCGGCGGTCGTGGCGGACGCGGTGGTGGTGGCGGCGGACGCGGCGGGGCAGCGGCAGGGGCTGCCGGCGCGGCACCGGCACCGGCCGCTGTAGCCACGCAGGCCTTCGCGGCTCCGGAAGCGGGCGGCGGCGGACCGGGTGAGGCTGCGGCCGAGAATCCCGAGGGCGCCGGCGGCGGCGGTGGTGGCGGACGCGGCGGCTTCGGCGGCGCGCGTGGCTCACTGGTGGACCCGGGCGAGTACACCGTGGCGGTGACCGTGGCGGGAAAGACCGAGACCAAGACCGTCACGGTGGAAGACGATCCGCGGCTCAGCGTCTCACCGGACGACCGCGCCAAGCGGCGCACGGCCATCACGAAGCTCTTCACCATGACGCGGCAGGCGGATGAGGGCCGGCGCAAGATCGTAGCCTTGAATACCGCGGTGACCAATCTGACCGATAGCTGGAAGCGTCCGGCGGCGCCGGCGGTTCCTGAGGCGGTGAAGAAAGCGGCCGATGAGACGCTGGTCAAGATCAAGGCCGTACTCAGCACCTTCGAGGCTGCCGCAGGCGGAGGCCGCGGCGGTGGCGGCAGCGCGGGCGCTCCCCCGCCTTACACGCCGCCTCCGGTCAACCAGAAGCTCACGCGCCTGATGGGGTCGATCGAAGGCTACTCCGGCCCGCCGACCTCGCGGCAGCTCGCTGATTTGGAGGAGTGCGCGGCGCAGCTCCAGAAAGGCCTGGAAGAGGTCAACAAGCTGGATGGCGAAGTGCCGAAGCTGAACAAGCTGATGCAGGATGCGGGCGTGCCGTACGTCACGATCGACATCAACAGCGTTCCGGCGGCGCAGGGGGGCGGGCGCGGCGGCGGCAACTAGACTAGCGGTATAGCCGCCCGGGCTCGCTCGGGCGGCGAACACTCCCCGTCTGCGGGGAGGGAGGAACGCAGTGAAGAAACTCTACGGGACGGCTGTGGCGATGCTGATTGGCGTCGGATTGGGTTCGTTGGGAATGCAACTGCTGCGCGCCCAGAAGCCGCCCTCCGCTTTTTATATGGCCGAGGTGTTCGAGGTCAGCAACGCAGAGCAGTTCAACAAGTACGCGGCGGGTGTGCCCCCCACGGTGGAGAAGTACGGCGGCCACTACCTGGTGCGCGGCGGCAAGACGGCTTCGCTCGAGGGGGAAGCGCCCAAGCGAATTATCGTGACCGCGTTCCCGAGCATGGCGGCGGCGCAAAAGTGGTACGATTCGCCGGAGTATTCCGCGCTCCGCCCCATCCGGCAGGGTGCAGCAAAGGCGCGCGGGTTTATCGTTGAGGGCATCGAGTAAGAGAGCCATTGCCGTGAAGAGCTTCGCACTATTCCTGCTGGTGGCAGCCTGCGCCTCCGCGCAAGAGCTGCCAAACGGGCTGTATGCCATCTTCAGCACTTCGATGGGCAACATCACAGCCAAACTCTACGAGAAAGACGCGGCGATTACGGTGGAGAATTTCGTGGCGCTGGCGCAAGGCACCAAAGCCTCGCGTAATCCCAAGACTGGCGCAATGGTGAAGCGCCCGTTCTATGACAACATCACCTTCCACCGCGTGGTGCAGGGCGAGATGATCCAAGCCGGCGACCCGACCGGGAAGGGGTCGTTCGACTGCGGTGTCAATATCCGCGACGAATTCCTACCTGGACTGCGCTTCGATGGCGGGGGACAACTGGCCATGGCCAACACCGGCGATCCCGATTCGGGCGGCTGCCAGTTCTTCATCACGGTAGGGCCGATGCGCCAGTGGGACGGCAAATACACGATCTTCGGCTCGGTGGTGGAAGGCCAGAAAGTGGTGTGGCAGATCAACCACCAACCGGTCCGCGGCGATAAGCCGGTGGACCCGGCCAAGCTCCTCAGCGTGACCATTGCGCGGGTTGGGCCAGAGCCGGTCAAGAAGGTCAAAAAGAAGAAGTAGCGCGGCCTTCAGATGGTCATCGAAAGGAAGCCGCCATCCACGCGCAGGATGGTGCCGGTGACGAAGGACGAAGCCTTGCGCGACGCCAGATAGAGAATCGCGCCGACCAACTCGTCGGATTCGCCGAAGCGTCCCATCGGGGTGTGGGCCAGGATGCTGGCCGTGCGCTCCGGCGTGAGCAGTTTGCGATTCTGTTCGGCGGGGAAGAAGCCCGGCAGCACGGCGTTCACGCGGATATTGTGCGGCGCCAGATCGCGCGCCAGGAACTGCGTGATCTGGTTCACACCACCCTTGGCCACGCCGTAGGTGAAGACGCGCGAGAGGGGCGGACCGGAAGAGGCCGATGAAATGTTGATGATCGAGCCGCCGCGTCCGCCATCCACCATGGCCTTGCCGAAGACCTGGCAGGCGAGGAAGACGCCGGTCAGATCGATATCGAGGATGCGGTGCCACTCCTCTTCGGTGATATCGAAAAAGGGCGTGGCCGAGTTCACGCCGGCGGCGTTGATCAGCACGTCCACCTTGCCGAACTTCTGCAGGGTCTGGTCGAGCACCTTCCGCAGATCGGCTTTGCTGGTGACATCGCACTGAATGCCGATCGCTTTCCCTCCCTTGGCGGAGATCGAATGGGCACGCTCGTCGGCATGCTCCTGGGTGCGGCCCGCGATCGCGACGGACGCTCCGGCTGCCGCCAGGCCTTCGGCCATTGCTCCGGCGAGCACGCCGCCGCCGCCGATGACTACGGCAACTTCACCATCGAGAGAAAGGAGTCCATTTTCCGGCATAAGTTACAGGGTAACAGCAGGCGGGACGGCAAACGGGGCTGGGTTCGGGAAGATTTCCCGGCCCAGCCCCGTCGGCGGTGAGAGCAGCGGCGAATTGGGCCACGGACACGCTATTTCGGCAGCGCGCCCTTGACGAACTTTTCCAGATCGGCGTGGTACTTATCCGCCGAGGGGCGATCGATGTAAACCATGTGTCCGGCCTCGTAGTAACCGAGCGAGATGTTGTTCTTCTTGATCTCGTCCGACACTTTCAGGTGGTTGACGGTGTACTCCATGGGGTAGAAGGGGCAGGCGAAATCGTAGTAGCCGAAGCCCACGAAGAGCTTCATGTGCGGGTTCTTGGCGAAACCGGTTTCCAGGTTGGTGACCGTGTTGTATTCACCGGACCAGGGCGGAGCGTTGCCGGAGACGTAGTAGAGGTTGTCGTTCTTGTAGTTCAGGTCGTTGCGAACGTAGGCCTCGAAGGCGGTGAGGAAGCAGTCTTCGATATTGGAGTTGCTGTAGTCGAAGCTGGTGTTGGTGGCGCCCGCATCCAACTGATAGCCGGCGAAGCGGGAATCGAGGCGCGAGGTCATCATGTGCTTATCGCGCAGCAGTTCGGTGCTGAACGGTCCAAGCGGCACGCGCAGATCGAGCGCATCGATGAAGGGCTTGGCGAGCCCCGTGTAGCGCGCAAAATTGTTCAGCACCTTCTCGCGCTGAGCCTGGGTGGCGCGCGCGCCATCGAAGAGGTATTCGAGATATTCGCCCGAGGCGAATTCGCGCGCCTGTTTGGCGATCTGTTCGACGGAGAGCTTCTGCAGGTCCGGCGCCAGTTTCTTGTGGAAGTGCGCGGTCAGGATCTCGGTGGGCAGGGTGGCCAACTGGCGCTGCTCCCCGGCGGACGCGTTGATATCGATCACGGCCGAGAGCAGCATCACGCCGTTGATCGGAATATCGCGATCCGTGAGGTAGCCGGCCAGGCCCGCGGCGCGGGTGGTGCCATAGCTTTCGCCGCCGACGAAGAGGGGCGAGCCCCATAGGTTGTACTGGTTGAGGAAGCTGCGGATGAACTCGCCGAAGGCTGCGAGATCGTTATCCACGCCGCCGAAATCGGCGCCGTACGCCGGCTTATCGGGACGGCTGAAGCCGGTGCCCATGGCGTCGATGAAGACCAGGTCGCCGGTATCGAGCAGGCAGTTGGGATTATCTACGTAGGTGTAAGGCGGAGGCGTGGCCATGCCGTTCGGCTCCATCTTCACCATCTTGGGACCGAAAGCGCCCATGTGCAGCCAGATCGTGGCCGCGCCGGGACCGCCGTTGAAGAGGAACCAGACCGGGCGCTTGGATTTATCCGTGACGCCGTTCTTGGCGTAGTACGTGTAGAAGAGGTGGCCTTGGGTCACGCCGCTGGTGGCGTGGCGGATCGGCATGAAGCCGACCCGCGCGGTGTATTGGATGGTCTCGTTGTGCAGCGTGATCTGGTGCTGGGTGGAGATCGGCTGGGCGGGGTAGTCGATCGGCTGCATATCCTCCATGTTGTAGTTGAAGCGATAGAAGCCGTTGGTGGCGCCGGCCGCGCCGCCGCGACCCGCCGCCGCCCGGCCCTGCGCAAACCCGCTGACAGCCGTGGCAGCGAGGAGGATGAGAAAGATGCCCAGCTTTTGATGAAATTGTCCGTTGAGTCTCATGACATTGCTCCTGGATTTCACGGCTTACTTGCGCGCCGGCGCACCGGCCGCGGTTAGGAAACTGGTCAATTCGCCCTGCAATTTGGCGAGCGATTTGTTATCCACGTACGTCATCTGCCCCGCCTCGAAGTGACTGACGGTGATGTTGTGGGCACGCACTTCCGGCGACACGTTGAGGTGCGCCAGCGTGTATTCGGTGGCATAGAATGGTGCGCTCAGGTCGAAGTAATTGACGCCGACGAAGAGGCGCAGGTTGGGGTTGCGGGCGAAGGCGCCGGAGAGGCTGGCATCGTCATTGCCCGTAGCGGTGAAGGCGCCGGTGCCGCCGCTCGAAAGATAGAAGATGCCGTTGCTGTTGCCGGTGAAGGTGAGTTCGCGGCGCAGGTAGCTTTCATAGGCCGTCTGGAAGCCGCCGGCGAGCCCCGTCAGGTTGAAATCGATCGGGGCCGCAACCGCGCCGCCGAAGCCGCCACCACCACCACCGCCGCGTCCACCGCCAACCGCGGGCGGCGTGAAGCCGCTGACGCGGGCATCCGTGGGAGAGAGGCCGCGATGCTGTTCGCGCATCAACTCGGCGTTGAAGCGGTCCAGCGAAATGCGCAGGTTGTTGTTCACCACGAAGGCCTTGGAGAGGCCGGTAAGCCGTGACAGGTCCGCCACCACCTTAGTCCGTTCCTCGGCGGTGAGGCGGTCGCCCTTATAGAGCGCGTGCAGGTATTCGCGCGAAGCAAACTGGCGCGCCTGGCCGGAGATCTGTTCCGCGCTCATCGCGTTCAGTTCGGGCGAGAGCTTCTTATGATGCCACGCAGCCAGGGTGAGGCTCGGCAGCAGGGTGAGGTACTGTGTGTCGCCCGCGCTCGAATCGGCGCTCGCGGTCATGGAGAGCAGCACGATGCCGTGCACCGGGATGGCATGCTCGTTCAGGTACGCGGCCAGGCCCGCCGCGCGCGCGGTGCCGGCATCTTCCCCGGCCAGGAAGAGCGGGGCGTTGCGGCGATTGTTGGTATTCAGGTAGCCGCGAATGAACTCGGCGAGAGAAGCAATATCAGCGGCGGTGTTCCAGAAATTGGGGCCGCGGCTGGGCTGGTCGGGACGGCTGAAGGCGGTGCCCACGGGATTGACGAACACCAGGTCGGCCTGTCCGAGCAGCGTGTGGGGATTATCCACCCAGCTATAGGGAGGCGCTCCGGCGGATCCGTCAGCGGCCCACTTCATGCGTTTCGGGCCGAGGCCGCCGAACTCCTGCCACGTCGCCGCCACGCCCGGGGCTCCGCCGAGGAAGAACATCACGGGGCGTGCCGAGCCTTCGGCAACGCCGTCCTTGGCATAGCTGGTGTAGAAGAGATGCGCTTCAGAGAGTCCGGAGGTCGCGTTATGCAGAGCCATGTAACCGGCGCGGGCGGTGTAGGCCAGGGCTTCACCGTTCACCGTGATCTTCTGGTGCGTCTCCGTGGGAGGCGCATCGGGAATTGCCGGGGCCATGGCGGCGCTGGTGTCATAGGTGAAAAACTCGGTAGCTCCGGATGCGGGAGCAGCGTCTCCACCGCGTCCGCCGCGTCCGGTGGCTGCCGCAGGCGGGGTTGCCGGGGCGGCGGTCTGCTGCGCCGCGGCGGCCCGGCCGGCCCGGCCGGCACCCTGTCCCCAAGCGGTGCACGCCACGCCGAGCGTGAGCACCAGCAGAATTTGTCCTTTACGTATCGATCGCATTGCGAGTTACTCCTTGCGGATTGCTGCTGGCCCACCACGGGCACTCCGTCTGAATTGGGGCACGGAAGTACAGCGGATAGCCACTCAGTTTACAGCAGCGGCCCGGAAAAGGGGATATTTTGAGGAACTCGACGGCCGCCGGCGCTACTTTTTCTCCGCGGCTGCGGGTTCGGGGAAGCGCGTAGCCTGCCGGGCCACGAGTTGCCAGCCCTGCGGACCCTTCACCAGCACATGCAGAACGTGAAGCCTGGTGGTAGTCACGGCGCCGGCAT
>CAIRBY010000968.1 GCA_903876865.1 uncultured Acidobacteriia bacterium | reverse complement strand
CCGCCGCCAACTCCGCCGCCCGGCAGGCGATACTGGACGCCAACTCCGCGCTCCTGAACCACAGCCTCGTCGCCGCCGTGAATGCCTTGGCACGGCCTTTCTTCGATCGCAACGAGCTCGCCGCTTCCCTCGGCATCTACGAAATCGGTTGCGCCCTCTCCCGGCGAATCGATGACGCGCGCGGCCTCGCCCAATGCTCCTTCAATACCGGCGAACTCTTCGCCGCCCTCAACCGCAACGACGAAGCTATCGCGACCCTCCAGGATGCCGCCGCCCGCTACACCGCCCTCGGCGATAAGAGCATGGCCGGTACGACCCTCACCGATATCGGCCGCATCTACCGCAACCGCAGTCAGTTTGATCTCGCTCTTGCGAGCTATGAGCAGGCGCTCCAGTTACTTGAGGCCGCGGGCGACACCACGCGCCAGGTGAAGGTGCTCATGAATATGGGCAATGCCTATCGCGCCGCCGGCAAGTACGACCAGGCCGCTCAATATCTCGATCGGGCGCTAGGGATCGCCCGCCCGCTCGGCAATCCCCTGGCCACCAGCGACCTCCTCCTCAGCCTCGCCGGACTCTACTACTACCTCCGCGACACCTCTCTCGTCGAGCGTTACGCGCAGGAGGCGCTCGACCTCAAACTCAAGAACGGCATCACCGAATCCCTCAACAAGGTCTACATTCAGTTGGCGATGGTGAACTCCAACCAGGACCGCAACGAAGCCGCGCGCGAGCAGTACGAACTCGCCTGGAAGGCCACCCCGGCCATCGACCAGGATACCCGCGCCAATGTGCTCTACAACTACGGCAACCTCCTCCACAAGCTCAAGGATCACGCAGGCGCCACCGCCAAATTCTCCGCCGCGGTAGCCCTCGCCGATAAGATCGAGCGCCCCTCCCTCTCCGCCAACTCGCGCGTCAGCCTCGCCGAGATCGCCAACGATGAGACCCGCTGGGAAGATTCGCTCGCGCTCACCGAGCCCGCCCTCACCGTAGGGCGCGCCACCCAGGAACTCTTCCTCATCACCCGCGCCGCCGATGCGCGCGGCGTCGCTCTCTCTGGCCTGCACCGCTACGCCGAAGCCGAGACCAGTTTCCGCGAATCCATCGCCAGCATCGAGTGGATGCGCGAACACGTCAACGCGGACCAGGAAACCACCGCGCTCTACATGCGCGATAAAGCCCCCGTCTACCGCCATCTGGTGGAAGCGCTGATTGCGGAGGGCAAAAATGCCGATGCCCTCGCCGTCGCGGAGAAGGCCAAAGCGCGCGTGGTGCTCGACGTGCTGCGCAGCGGCCGCGTCGATCTGGCCCGCGGACTCACCCCCGCCGAAAGGCTGCAGGAACAGGGCTTCCACACCCGCCTCTCCGCGCTCTGGGATGCCAAGACCCCCTCCGCCCCCAAACTCGAACAGGCCCGCGTGGATCTGCGCGTTTTCAAGAACGCGCTCTATGCCCGCCACCCGGAACTGAAAGTCCACCGCCTCGATCTGGACCCAGCCAGCCCCGCCGAACTGATGAGCAGCCTGCCCGAGCCCAAATCCGCGCTGCTCGAATTCCTCGTGGATGAAGACCAGGTCGTGCTGCTGGTAGTGACCCGGGGTCCGGCGGGCGTGGTCACCAAAGCCTACACGATGCGGATCCCGGAAGAGCGTTTAGAGAAGGAGATCGCCACCTTCCGCGCCGCCATCGGCGCGCGCAATCTCGGCTTCCGCCGCCTCGCCGCCTCGCTCTACCGCGAACTGCTGCAGCCCGCCGAAGCCCAGCTCAAAGGCTGCGACACGCTCATCATCGTGCCTGACGGGTCCCTCTGGCAGTTGCCCTTCCAGGCCTTGCAGAGTGCGCAAGGCCGTTATGTGATCGAAGACCGCGCCCTCTTCTACGCCCCGTCCCTCACCGTGCTCCGCGAGATGCTCGCCATGCGCGCGCAAAGCCCCCGGCCCAACACCCGCCTGCTCGCCGTGGGCGCCACCTCGCTCGCCAGCACCGCCCGCGAAGTCAACGGACTCCAGTCCATCTACGGCGCCGCCAATACCACCGTCTATCTCGGCCCGCAGGCGGATGAGGCAAAGGTGCTCGCCGAGGCCTCGCGCTACGGCATCCTCCACCTCGCCACCCATGGTGTCTTCCGCGACCGCAACCCCATGTCGTCTTACCTCGTCTTCGCCAAAGCCGGCAAGGCCGAGGCCGGGCAGCTCGAAGCCCGCGACCTGATGGGCCTCAACCTGCACGCGGGTATGGTTGTACTCAGCGCCTGCGAAACCGGACGCGGCTCCGTTGGCGCCGGCGAAGGGCTGATCGGGATGAGTTGGGCGCTCTTCGTGGCCGGCAGCCCCGCCACCATCGCCAGCCAGTGGAAAGTGGATTCCGCCAGCACCAGCGAACTCATGCTGGATTTCCACACGCGCGTTCACGGCGCCGGCAACAAGGCCCGCGCCATGCAGCAGGCCGCTCTAGCCTTAATGAAGAAGCCCGAGTATCGCCACCCCTTCTACTGGTCCGGCTTCATGGTGATGGGCCAGGGCTTCTGACCCGGTGCGGCCTACGGCGTGAGCCGCAGCCCGCCCTTCATCACCGCAATCATCACCACCGCCACGTGCAGCGCGTGATCGAAGCGCCCGTCCACCGTGGCGCGCGCCAGTTCCTCCAGAGGCCACAGGATCACTTCGATGCCGTCCTCCGGCACCCGCCCCGGAAGCTTGCGGACCCCGCGCGCCAGGCACGTCCAGATGCGGTTGCCCATGCGGCCTACATCCGGCTCCATCGAGCCCAGCACTTCCAGTTCGCCCGCCTCGTACCCCGTCTCTTCCAGTAGTTCGCGCCCCGCCGCCTCCGCCGGAGTCTCGCCCGGGTCGATCAATCCGCTCGGCAGCTCGAACGTCGCGTGCTCCACCGCCGGGCGGTACTGGCGCACGATCAGCACTTCGTTCTCTTCCGTCAGCGCCACCACCGCCGCGTAGTCCGGCAGTTGCAGCGAATAGTAGGCCGCTTCGCCCTCCCGCATCGTCTTGCCCACCATGCGGAACCATGGCGTCTCGTACGCCACCTCCGTCTTCAGCGGCTTCACGCGCGCGCCTCGAGCACCCACGGATTCTCCTGCAAAAACTCCACCGTGCGGATGATCCCCTGCTGAATCGTCAGCTCGGGCTTCCATCCCAGCCCCCGGATCCGCCCGCAGTCCAGAAAAATAAAGGGACTGTCGCCGATCCACCCGCGATCCCCGCCCGCGTATTTCAACTCCGGCGTAAGCCCCAGCCGCCCGCTGATCCAACCTATCGAATCGTTCACCTGGCAATACTCGTCCGTACCCAGATTGAAAATGTGCACCCCGCCCGCGCACCGCTCCGCCGCCAGCAGAATCGCCCGTACGCAATCCTTCACATACAGATAAGACTTGCGCTGCAGCCCGTTCCCCAACACGTCCAGCCGCTCCGGATGCGCCAGCAGTTGCCGGTAGAAATCGAAGACGTGCCCGTGCGTATACCGCTCGCCCAGAATCGAAACGAAGCGGAAGATGCACGCCTGGTAGCCGAACGCCGTCGCGTACGCCGCAATCATGCCCTCCGCCGCCACCTTCGACGCGCCATAGAGCGAGGTCTGCACCGGAAACGGCGCCGTTTCCGGCGTGGGAAAAATCTCCGGCTCCCCGTACACGCTGCCCGTCGAGGAGAACGCGATCCGCCGCGCGCCCGTGGCCCGCATCGCCTCCAGCACGTTCCAGGTCACGATCGTATTCTGCTCCAGATCGCGCCGCGGATGGTCGGGTCCGAAGCGCACGTCGGCATTCGCCGCCAGGTGAAACACAAACTCCGCGCCCGCCATCGCCGCCTTCACCGCCGGCAGGTCGAGCAGATCGCCCTCCACCAACCGGAACCGCGGGTGCGCCTCCGCCCCT
>CAIRBY010000967.1 GCA_903876865.1 uncultured Acidobacteriia bacterium | reverse complement strand
GGAACGGGCACGTGCAGCAGCGAGCCCGAACCGAGGAACGGGAAACCGGTATTGTGCAGCTCGGCGCGCCCCACCAGATTGGGAAAGGTGGCGCCGCCGGAGAGCAGCAGGGCCGCGCCACGCGCCACGTACATGGTTCCGAGCGTGGCAATGAACGGCGCGACCGAGAGGCGCGCCACGAGCAGGCCGTTGATCGCGCCGACGGCGGCCCCGGCGAGAACCGCGAGCACGATCACCAGCCAGATATCGAAGTAGACCGTGACGCCGAATGGGCGAAGCACCAGACCGCGATCGATCAAGGCGCCCGCGATCATACCGGCGAGACCGGCGATGGAGCCGACGGAGAGATCGATGCCGCCGCTCAAAATCACGAACGTCATGCCCACGGCCATGATGGCGTTGATGGCGACGTGCTTCACCAGAATGGTGAGGTTGGCGGTAGAGAGAAAGGCCGGCGAGAGCAGGGAAAACGCGGTCAGCAGGACGAAGAGCGCGACCAGCGCGCGGCCGCGGAAGAGCAGTTCGATCACGGTCGTCCCGGTGACGGAAGGCGGGGTGGCGGGATTGCGCGCCGCATCAGACACGGGCAGAGGAACCTCCGTTGGGATTGAGCCCGAGGGGCGAGGCAGCAGCGACCAGCGCCTCTTCGGTGACCTCGCCGGCGGTGAATTCGGCAGTGATGCGGCCCGAGGCCATGACCAGAATGCGCGTGGCCAGGGCGAGCATCTCCTGCAACTCCGAGGAGGCGAAGACGATGGCCATGCCGCGCGCCGCCAACTGGCGCAGGATCTGATAAATTTCGCCGCGCGCGCCGATATCGACACCGCAGGTGGGTTCATCCAGCAGCAGCACCTTGGGCGAAGTCAGCAGGTAGCGCGCCAGCACGACCTTCTGCTGATTGCCTCCGCTGAGGCTGGTGACCGGGCTTTCCAGACCGGCGGTGCGGATGTGCAGGTCGCGCACGAGTTCGCCGGCTCTGCGGCGCTCGTCCGCAGGCGAGAGACAGAGCCCGCGGCGGCTGGCCAGGAGGACATTTTCGCGCACGGAAAGCGCGGGGACGATGGCGTCGCGCTGACGGCTCTCCGGCAGCAGGGCGAGTCCGGCGGCGATACGCTGCCCGAGCGGGAGTCCGGCGAGGCTGCGATTCTCGAGACGGATCTCGCCGCGTTCGGGAGTGCGCAGGCCGATCAGGCTTTCGAAGAGGGGCGTGCGCCCCGCGCCGAGCAGACCGTAGAATCCGACGATTTCGCCGGCGCGCAGGTCGAAGGAGACATCCTGCAATTCACCGCGCAGGCAGAGGCCGCGCACGGAGAAGAGCGTGTTGCCGGCGGCAGGCTGCGCGCCGCCGGTGATGGCCGCGCCGCCCGTCATCTTCTCCACGATCCAGCCGATGCCGAGGCCGTGGGCAGGCGCTTCGGCGACCACGCGCCCATCGCGCAGCACGGTCACGGAGTCGCTGATTTCGAGCAACTCTTCCAGGTGGTGCGAGATGTAGATCACGGCCACGCCGCGCGCCTTCAATTCGCGGATCACGCGGAAGAGCACGGCGACCTCGGCGGCGCTCAACGCGGAGGTGGGCTCATCCATGATCACCACGCGCGCATCCTGGGCCACGGCGCGGGCGATTTCGATGGCCTGCTGCTGGCCGAGCGGCAGATCGCCGGCCAGAGTGCGCGGGTCCACGCGCTGCTCCAGGCGGTCCAGCAGGTGGCGCGCTTCCTGTTCTTCGCGGGCGCGATCGACTACTCCGAAGCGCACGCGTTCGCGGCCCAGGAACAGGTTGTCCGTCACGCTGAGGTTGGGGAGCAGGTTCAGTTCCTGGTGGATCATGGCGATGCCGCGCGCGGTGGCGTCGCGGGACGAGGCCAGGTGCAGCGGCGCGCCATCGAGTTCGAGATGGCCGGAAGTCGGGCGTTCGATGCCGGCCAGAATGCGCACCAGGGTGGACTTGCCGGCGCCATTTTCGCCGACCAGGGCATGCACGGAGCCGGCGCGCACGCTGAAATCCACGCGATCCAATGCAAGCGTGCCGGGAAACTGCATGGAGATGCCGCGCGCGGCCAGTACGGTGGCTCCGTGCGCCATCATTGCGCGCTCTCCCGCGAGAGCAGGATCGGGATTAGTTCCGGCAGACCGGCATCAACGGGAGCGCTCGCGACACCACTGAAGCGGATGAGCGCGCCTGCCGCGGGGCGCGCTCCGAGGGCACGTGCGGCATCGGTCGCGGCGCGCTCGTTGAGTGCGCTCGAGACGCGCGCGAACTCCACCTGGTTGACGAACTGGCTGAACTGGATGAACGGTAGCGCATCGCGCAGGGTGCTGCCGTGAATCTCGCCGAGGCGCACGGCGAGTTCCGCCCTGCCATCGAACGGAGGCAGATCGACCACCAGCAGAGGCCCGGAGGAATCCACGCGCAGGACTCTTCCCTGCCCTGCGACCAGCGCGGCGCGCTGCATGCCGGAGGCGCGCCACGCGGCGAAACTCCCGGCGTTCCCGGCGGCGGGCACGGCCTTGCTTTGCCAGACGGAATCCACAAAGCGCGCCGCATCGAAGGGCTGGCTGCTGGTGGAAGCGGCATCGACATCCGCCAGCGAGCGCACGGTCCATGGCGCGCGGCAGCCAGTCAGGAGCAGAGCCAGCGCCGCAATTTTTCGGCACGGTTTCATGCGCTCACCTTCATGAACGGGAACCGGTCCGACCCGCGGCGGAGGCTTTGCGCGCGGCGCCGGTGCGCTTTGCGCCGCCCGCCTCGACATCCGCATCCGCGGCGAGCAACCGCCGCGCGGTATGGCAATCCGTGATGAGCACGCTGATCAGGTGACCGGCGAGGGCGCCACGAATGGCGGTGGTTTTGCGCCTGCCGCCCGCCACGCCAACCACGCGATGGGCGTGGCGCAACTGCACCAGTTCCATGCCGATGACACGGCCATCCAGCGGGGTCGCGACCGGGGCGCCGCCCCTGTCAAAAAAGCGCAGGCAGATATCACCTACCGCTCCCGCCAAAGCGAGGGTCTGCAGTTCCTTGGGCGAGAAGACGTTGCCGCTTTCGGCGAGCATGCGCGAGGGCTCGAGCGAGCCGATGCCGACGAGCGCAAGCGTCACCGTGTCGATCAGGCGCAGCGCCTCTTCCACGTAGTGATCCTTGATCAGCACGCATTTGGCGTCGAGCGAGCCGACCACTCCAGGCGCGGGGAGTAGCGTTGCGGTGCCACCCACGAGGTTGGCGAAGCGGCGGGTCAGATGGGTGGCGTGCACTTCGGCGCCGGGATTGCCCACGCCGCCCAGAATCTGCACCACGCGCGCACCGGAGGCGCGGGTGCTGGGCTGCATGGAATCGACCATGGAAAGCAATGCCGCGCTCCAGGAGGAGAGGCCGACCACATCGGAGGGCTTGAGCGTGGTCTCCACGTAATAGGCGGCGGCGGGACCGAGATCGCGGACGATCTGCTCGTCGTCGTCCATCGAATCCACCACGATGGCGTCGCGGAGGCCGTACTTTTCCTGCAGCGCCTCTTCGAGTTCGGGGTTGGCGCCGGAAGGGACGCTGACGGTGATGCGGACGATCCCGGCCTTCTCGGCGCGCTTGAGAATGCGCGAGATGGTGGATTGCGACATGCTGAGCCGCTCCATGATCTCGGTT
>CAIRBY010000966.1 GCA_903876865.1 uncultured Acidobacteriia bacterium | reverse complement strand
TCCGCGCCCGGATACGTGATCTCCAGATCCTCAATGCGAACCAGGCAAAGCCGCGCGGCCACGGGCGCCATTTCGTTCTGGTCGATCTTGGCGATCTGGCCCAGGAGTTCCGCCCACCTCTGCAGTTTCTCCGCAGGGAGCGCTCCTTTCAGTTCCAGGCGCTCCTTGTCCAGCGGCGTGAACTCTTCATACAGTGGGCGCAGGCGTTCCCGGAACGGCGCCTGCGCATCATCGAGCGCGTCCGCGCGCCGCTTCGTCATGCGCTTAATCACAAAGCGGACGCCAGGGAACGCCTTGCTGTCGGTGGTCTTGGTGGATACGTGGGTGGCCATGGGTCGTAGTTTGGGAGATGCTACCAGGTGCTCTATACCACAGGGGGATGAACTCAATGCGCCATTCGGCGAGTTGGTCGTAAGCGGGCGCCGGCATCTGGCAGCGTGGGCAGACTGCCGCCGAATCCTTGCGCCGAAACCGCGGTAAAGTGAATGCTAGGCGACTAGGCAGGATCTACCGGACGGAACGCTTGTTTCGGGCCCGCGACCCTGCCAAAGCCCGAGTCGGCTATACAGCCAAAGTCGAATCGGGAATGTAGCAAGGTGCGAGCGACGGATCTGATCAAACGAGAATGGCTACTTTTGCGGTTTGGGATTGGCCTTTCGCGGTGTCGTCGTTTCAGCGATCAACCAGGAACCGTTCCACTTTTTCAACGTGTAATCCACTAGGTAAGGTCCCAAATAAGCATTAACATCTGACACTCGGCTACCGTTCTCGTACATCGGCAGGTACCACCGCTCAAGCGTCCCCGCACGTGCACGATCACCGGGCGCCAAAATCTTGATGTATGTAAACTCGAAGCGCTCGATCCGTGACTCTAGGCCGTAGCGTCTCCGTTTATTGCGAAGTCCTTGAACTGTTCCCTTAACCGTCAAAATCTCTTTGCCGCCGGTTTCAGCCGGTAACCAGTACTTTCCGAACTGCGCTTCGGTTACGGCATCTGGATTCGTATACAGAGTGAGGCTCTCGAACGCCTGCGAGTCTTCAACAACCCGTCTGACTTCGGCGGCATCGGCTGGAGAATCGACTTCGGATCGATCAATTATGACCCGTTGACCAGTTCGCCAATAAACCAGGGTGCCAACGGCGGCAAGAATCAGTAGCAGCAGGCCGATGAATAGAGCCGGCCGCCGCTGGAAAACGGAAGAGGGGCCTGCTCCCACTTCTCCGGCGGAAGTCGCCGTTTTCTGCCGAACCCCTACCGCGGTGCGGAAGCGATACCCTCTTCTCGGGACAGTTTCTATGTATGTAGGATTTTCTGAATCGTCCCCGAGCGCCTTTCGAAGCGCCGAGATATTGCCAGTGAGGTTTCCCTCCTCGACGAAGGTTTCCGGCCAGACGGCCTTCAGCAGTTCTTCTTTCGATACGATCCGTCCCGCCCGTTGTACAAGCGCGATCAGTGTTTCTACTGCTTTCGGCTGAAGTGGTACCACTTCGCCGTCGCGAAATAGCGCAAGAACTGACGGGTCGAGTGTGAACGGCCCAAAGGAGTATAACGCATTCATTTCAGACAGTTTAATCCTCCTAACAACTTCCTTGGAACCTATTTGGAAGTCCTTTGGACCCATGGGGAGCGAAACTAAGAAAAGAATAGCAGAACACCAAGGACTTCCGCTCCCGATCAGCCGTGAAATGGATTCTGAAAGCCGCGCAATCTGGGATTGCTGCCAGCGGGCAACCCAGCCGACGCGGAGGATGCTGAAAAGGAGATCACATATATGAGGAACAAAACAGGACGTGAGCTCGCGCTCATTGTTTTACGATTTGGGACCGCACTTCTGGTGCTTGTCGGCGCTGTCGCTCTCGCGCAGGAGAGCGGGCAGACGGATAATCAACGGCAATCGACAC
>CAIRBY010000965.1 GCA_903876865.1 uncultured Acidobacteriia bacterium | reverse complement strand
CTATCTAACGATGCTTGATCTGACAGATATTTGTTGGTTTTAAGTAGTGGAGCCATAGATACTTCTCTCTATGTGACTACGTTCATGTTGTATGCTTATAATAGTATACCGCGTTTCGCGGTCATTTACTGTCGCCGCTCACCCTCTATAGTTCTTCTTTGCTCATCCGTTTTGGCCATCCGTCGTGACAGTGAAGTGTTGTTTCGCTACAATGAGTGACATCTTTTCTGAAAGGATGGGGAGAAGTCGGATGCGGTAGAACCCCCTTGGTTGCCCACCATCGGCTCCCTGCGTCCGGCTTCCCCCCGGGGTCACCATGTCGATTATAACATGGATGGGTGCCACTGTCAGCGCCTATCTGGCGGACCGGCTCACCTGGTGGGATGCTGTGCTGGAGACGCAGCATTGCCCGCACTGCCAGTGCCTTTGCCGGCGCCATTCGGTCCGGTGGCGTGCGGCGTGGACGCAATTCCTCCTGCGCACCGATGAGCGGATTCCTATCCTGCGGATCTATTGCCCGCTGTGCTGCACCACCTTCACGATCCTCCCAGATTTCCTGACCCCGCGCCATCGCTATCAGGTACTCGTGCGCGAAGCCGTCGTGACCCATGCGGTGACCGTGCCCCCGTGCTGCCCGCAGACCACCCGGCGCTGGCGGCAGGCCTGGGGCGCCGCCCTCACCTTGGCGGTGCAGCACGTCACCAGTTGGCTCCTTCAGGCCCCCGTCCCCCTGCGTGGGCAGGAGCGACGCTTTCTGACGGGGGAACTCCACGGGTATGCCGGCCTGCAGCGGGGGCGGCGACTGGCCGCGCAGTATGGGCGGGAGATCCCGGCCTCGGGCCTGTTCGGCTGGGTGAATCAGCTCTGTTGGTCTACAAAGACGTTTGTACTGTAGAAGCGCGTCAGGTTTCACCCGCAATCTCCTCCACGCACACCGTCCCATGCGTATGCTCATGGTGGACGCCCCACGAGACCGCTCCTGGGCCGTACTATCCCCCTGACGGGAGGACCCTCATGTCCCATATTGCCGAGCGCAACGAGGCACTCCGCCGCTTTACGCTCATCTCACCGCTCTTGGAGCCCGCGCTTTCGGAGGCGGAAGCCTCCGCACGTCGCCGGGCGCTCTTGGCGACGCGGACGCCGGACGGGCTACCGGTGCTCTCGGCGCGCACGCTGCGCCGCTGGCTGGAAATGTATCACACCGGCGGGCTGGAGGCCTTGCGCCCGCGGCATCGCCGGGATTACGGGGTGGTGAAGACCCTCACCCCGGACGTGCTGGACGCCGCCATCGCGCTCAAAGAGGAACTGCCCACCCGGAGCGTCCGGGCCCTCCTGGAGATCCTGGAGCAGGAAGGGCTCCTGGCGCACGGCAGTGTCACGCGCGCGACGCTGGACCGCCACCTGCGCCGGGTGGGGCTGATGACGCGCCGCCCTCGGCCGACGGTGGCACGCGGCGCGCGCCGCTTTCAAAAGGCGCATCGGAATCAACTCTGGCAAGCGGACTTGAAATACGGCCCCTATTTGCCCGACCCCGATGCACCCGGCAAGACACGCCGCACCTACTTGCTGGCCTTCATTGACGACGCCACCCGATTGGTGCCATACGCCGCCTTCTTCTTCGCGCAGCGCGAGTTCCAACTGGAGCTGGCGTTTAAGTGGGCGGTGCTCCGCTATGGGTTGCCCGATAAAGTCTATGTGGATAATGGCAAGATCTTCGTCTCAGAGCACTTCAAGCTCGCGTGCGCCCGCTTAAACGTCCAGCATGCCCACACGGCCCCGTATCGGCCCGAAGCCAAAGGCAAAATCGAACGCTTTATGGGCCGTGTCGACGAGTTTATCGCCGAAGTGCAACGCGTGCCGGCCTACACGCTGGACAGCCTCAATGATACCTTCAGCGTCTGGCTGGATGCGGGGTATAACACTCAGCCGCATAGTGCTCTCGACGAACAGACCCCGGTCGACGCGTTTGCGGCAGATACGCACCCGGTACGCCCGGTGGATCAGGAGGCGCTCCGCGACGCGTTCCTGCGTGAGGACCTTCGCAAAGTCGACAAGACCGGCTGCGTCAAGTTTCGGGGGGCGCTGGTCGAAATCGGCGCCCGGTACGTGGGCAAGCGCATCCGTCTGCGCTACGCGGAACTGCCGTGTGGACCGCACGAGGTCACGGCCTATGACGGCGACCACCTCATCGGCAAGGTCAAGCCGTTAGAATGGAACCAGCCCTACGCCCCCTCAGACAATCCCAATAATGTCGATCCGACCGACCCGTTTGCCGATCACCCTGTCCCGCCCCGTTCGCGCTATCTGGAGGCACTGGCGAAAAAAGGCACCCAGCGGCGCCAAGCGCAGGGCGGCATTCGCTTCCGCCAATTGGAGGAGCCGCGCGATGTATAAAGCCTTCTTCAAACTCACCGGGACCCCCTTCACGCGCGGGTTGCCCCCGGCGCACTTGTTGACCACCCCGGCCATGGCGGAGGTCGGCGCGCGTCTGGATTACGCCGCGCGGGAACGGCGCTTCATGGTGCTCACCGGCGCCGTGGGCGCCGGCAAATCCACCGCGCTCCGGGCCTTCCTCCTGCGCTTGCCCGTCACCACCTATACGCCGCTCTACGTCACCGACTCGTCACTCACCCCGCGCAACTTCTACCACGAGGTGCTCTGGCAGCTGGGGCAGACCCCGCGCTTCTACCGCGGCGACGCCCGACGCCAATTGCACCGCGCGCTGCAGGAACGCGACGACGCGGGCAAACAACCGGTCATCGTGATCGACGAGGCGCATCTGCTCGGGCGGGCCATGCTCGAGGAGATCCGCTTCCTGCTCAACTTCGACATGGACTCCCGCGCACCGCTCGCGCTGGTCCTCGCCGGGCAACCCGAGTTGCGCACCACCCTCAAGCTGGAATGCTTCGCCGCCATCGCGCAACGTATCCATTTGCGTGCCCATCTCGCCGCGCTCACCCCGGACGAGAGTGCGCGGTACATCCAGCATCATCTGGAGCAGGCCGGTGCGGTTGGGGCCTTGTTCACCGAACCCGCGCTCCGCATCATCCACGCCTTCACTGGCGGGCTACCGCGCCAGCTCAATAACGTGTGCGCCGCGTGCCTGTTGTACGCGTGCGGCCAACACCGACAACTGATCGATGATATCATCGCGAAGGAGGTGATCGACACCGAGTTCCACTAGGCAAACGCGACCGCCCGCAGGCATCGAGCCGGTCGGATGTCTGCGGGCGGGGGTGGGACAGCGGTCAAATGGCGTGAGCAAAAATAGGCGTGAAGCGTGAGCAGCTACAATTATAGCACAAATAATCGCCCGCTAGCGGGACAAAAACGGGACCGAAACGGGACGCTAGCGGGAGAGTAGCGGGAATGCAGCGGGACGCCAGCGGGAGAGTAGCGGGACGCCAGCGGGACCGAAACGGGACCGTAGCGGGACGCGAGCGG
>CAIRBY010000964.1 GCA_903876865.1 uncultured Acidobacteriia bacterium | reverse complement strand
GGCAGCGCTCGCTCCGGAGTCTGGTGGTTCACTCCATGCCGATTCAATCGGCCGCTTTGCAGGCAGCCGGGCGTATTGTGGGGCGGTCCCCCTGGACGGTGTCTGACTGTGGGCGACGCCCTCGACGGCATTTCGTCGTGGGCAGAGGACTCCTCGAAGCAAGAGCGGGACGAGGGCGGACGCCCCACCAGGTCCGGCGGAATTCGGGGTTGAGGCTGATTTGAGTGGCGCCAGGATGTTCTGTTCCGCGCGGTGCGAGTGGCACGATTCGGAACAGGCCGCTGCGGACACCGCGAAGCCAGCTTTTGTTTTCAATGCTTTACGCGCGGCACTGTACGTGCAATTACTCAACGCGAAATCATGAACACTACCCACAACGCGGTTCGTTCCCGGCTTTTGAACAACGTCAGCGCCGAAGCCAGCGCCCGAGTCCTCTACCTGGCGACACGCTTCTTCATTCCGCCGTTCGTGCTGGCGCACATCGGCATTGAAGCTTACGGCCTCTACAGCACGATGTTTATTCTGGTGGCCTACGCCGGCATCAGCACCATCGGCTTCTCTAACGCCTACATCAAGTACGTGGCGGAGTTCTCCGCTTCGCAGCAGTTCACCCGCGTCAACCGGTTGCTCTCGGCCGGCCTCTTCGTCACCGCGCCGGTGTGCCTGGGTGTGTTTGCGGGCATCATGGCCGTTTGGCCGGCGGTATCCAACTGGCTGAAGATCCCGAAGCCGATGGCGGCGGATGCGCGGTTCCTGGCGATTTCGATTGTGGGCTCGTTCCTGCTCTGCCTGGCGGTCTCGGTGTTCCGCGATGCGCTCAACGGGCTGCAGCGGATTGTGGCCGTGCAGCGGATCTGGATCGCCTCCTTCCTGGTGGAGACGGCGGTGATCGTGGCGCTGGTCGGTTCGGGATGGGGAGTGCGCGGCATGGGCATCGCGTTTCTGGTGCGCACGGCCGTGGACATCGGCGCCAGCTTCTGGCTGGCGCGGCGCGAGATCACGTGGCTGAAGATCAGTCCGCGCCTGATCGACCGCGAATCGCTGCGGCTGCTGTTCGGGTTCGGCGGCGTGGTGCAGTTGAACAGCCTGCTTTCGATCTTCCTGAACTCGGTGGAACGGGCGCTGGCCGCCCCGCTCGCCGGCCTGGGCACGGCGGGCCTGATGGACATCGCCAAGAAATTGCCCGGCACCGCAACCGCCGTGCCGAGTTCGTTCGCTTCCTCGCTGCTGCCCTCGGTTTCCGATCTGGCCAGCCGCCTGCCCGACGGGCCGGAACGGCAGGGCCGCATCGCGCAGTTGTACCTGTGCGGCGCGCGCTACATGAATACGGTATCGGGCGTGATGTTCGCGTTCCTGACCTGCGCGGCCGCTCCGCTGCTGGTCTTCTGGGTGAAGGCGGTGCCGCCGGGCGCGGCGCTCCTGATGATCATCTTCTCGCTGGCCAGCCAGATTCACCTGATGACCGGGCCGGGAACCTCGGTGCTCAAGGGCATCGGCAAGCCGTATAGCGATTTCCATTACACCATCGCCAACCTGGTCGCGCTGGGCATCACGGTGCCGGTGGCTCACTGGCTGACGGGCGGCTGGAGCGCGCTGGGCATCTCCGCCGCGGTGGCTTCGGCGACGGCGCTCTCCGCGTGCTGGTATCTGTGGCGCGCCAACCGGATGTTGAAGGTAGGGTTCGGCGCGTACTGGCGCGAAGTGATCATGCCCGGCCTGGTGCCGTACGCGGTCGCGGCGGTAGCGGCAGCGCCGCTGCTGTGGCTCGCGCCGCAGGGACGCTGGTTCGCCGGCTTCTGCGATGCGATCGCGGGTGTGGCGTATCTGGCCGCGGTGGTGCCGGTGTGGCTGTGGCTGTGCGGCACGGCCGAAGAGAAGGAACTGGCGGCGGGGACGTGGAAGAAGCTGCAGGTGAAGTTCGGCTTCGGCGGCGGGAAGGCTACGCTGGATACGGCGGAGCTGGAAGTCGGGTAACGGCTGGGAAAGGAGGCTGGGTAGTGGGTCGGGGGGATCGAAAGATCCTCCCGATTTGCGTTTGTGGGGGAGGGTTGTGGGCACGGAGCCACTCATCACAGTTGTGGGGCGGACGCCACCGTCCGCGGCCGACCCCCTGGTCGGCCACTCGAACGAGGCGGGAAATTGATGCTTTGAGCGGCAGGCGGGACGCAAGCGTCCCGGGGACAGGCCGGGAGGCCTGTCCTGCGTGCTGGTGGAGGGTGGAGTTGGGTGTCGCGTAGTGGTGGGGGGGGATTGGGATG
>CAIRBY010000963.1 GCA_903876865.1 uncultured Acidobacteriia bacterium | reverse complement strand
TATCAGGTCACGCTGCTCAACGGCGAACCGGTTGAAGTGCAGACGCAGATCGACGTCAATTACACGCTGAGCCAGTAGTCTTGTGGGACAGGCCATCGTTGTTTGTGGCCTGTCGGCTTCCTTGGTTTCGCACTTGAACAGGCCGCGCCATCGCGTGGCCTGTCCTGCTACTCGTACCGCAACACTTCCGCCGGCAAAATCCGCGTCGCATTCCGCGCCGGATAGAGCGTGGCGATGAAACTCACCAGCACCGCCAGCCCCGCAATCCAGATCGCGTCCACGCCCTGCGGTTCGAAGGGCACATAGCTCATCGAATAGACCGCTTCCTCCAGCGGAATCCAGCGATAGGCCCCCGCGAAATAACAGAGCAGGTACCCGGCCACCAGGCCGATGGCGCTGCCCACCACGCCGATCAGCACGCCCTGCATCATGAAGATCCCGCGAATCTGCGCGCGCCGCGCCCCCATGCTCATCAGCACGGCGATATCGCGGTATTTCTCCATCACCATCATCACCAGCGTGATGAAGATGTTCAGCGCTGCCACCAGTTCGATGAGGCTGATCACGATGATCGTCACCAGGCGCTCCATCTTGAGCGCGCCCAGGATCTGCTTGTTGCGCTCCATCCAGGTAGTGGTGGTGCTGTGCGAGCCCGCGATTCTCTCCACCACCTTGGCGATTGCGCCGGCCTGATTCAGATCGTCCACGTTCAGTTCGATCTGATTGATCTGGTCCGTGCCCAGCGCCTTTTGCGTAGCGCCGATGGAGGCGTACACCCAGTTGTCGTCGATTTCGAAGAAGCCCGTCTCGAAGATCCCGCAGACTTTGAAGCGCCGCTTCACCGGACGAGGCCCGAGCGGAGTCAATTCCTCGGTGGTGATATCGACATTTGCGTTCACCAGCATACCGGTGTCATCGGCCAGCTTCGATCCCAGGATGATGCCCGGCGGATTCGCCTCCGGATCGCGCAGCCGGTCCACGCTCCCGGCCTTCAAATGACGCAGCGTGCCGCTCAGCGCCAGTTCCGCATTCAGATTGACGCCCTTGATGTACGCGCCCTTGGATTGCAGCGGCCCGTTCAGGTACGTCGGAATGTAGAGCGCCGGCGAAACCGCGGTCACATGCGGTGTCTTGCGGATCGCCTCCACCATCGCCTGCCAGTTGTCGATTCCATCGCCTTGCAGCTTCGGGATCACATTGATGTGCGCCATGGCGCCGAGCAGGTTCCGCTGCAAGGTGTTGCGGAAGCCGTTGGTCACGGCCAGCGCAATCACCAGCGCCGTCACGCCGGCCGCCACGCCGAGCACTGAGATGGCCGTGATCACGGAGATCACGGCTTCCTTGCGGCGCGCGCGCAGGTAGCGCCCGGCGATGAACAATTCGAACGTGCTCACAGCGTCTCCGTAGTTAGAGCGAGTCGAGCGTCCGCATCTCCGCCACCAGATCGATGGGGCCTTCCGGGCGCAGAAGCGGGAAGAGGATCACGTCGCGGATCGAGCGGGAGCCGGTGAGGATCATGGTCAGGCGGTCGATGCCGATGCCTTCTCCGCCGGTCGGCGGCATGCCGTAGGCCAGCGCGCGCACGTAGTCTTCGTCCATCTGATGCGCTTCATCGTCGCCGCGTTCGCGCATGCCGAGTTGCATCTCAAAGCGCCGCCGCTGTTCCTGCGGATCGTTCAACTCGGTGTAGGCGTTGCCGATCTCCATGCCCGCCGCGTAGATTTCGAAGCGTTCCACGAAGGCCGGATCCTCGGGCTTGTTCTTGGAGAGCGGAGAGGTCTCCACCGGGTAATCGTAGATCGCCGTCGGCTGGATCAGCTTCGCTTCCACGTTGCGTTCGAAGATGTCTGTCAACGCTTCGCCGGCCGTGCTCTTGTGCGAGTGCGCCAGCAGCCACGCGGGGTTGGCCACGTCCTCCAGGGTGGGCGCGCCTTCGCCTTCCCAGTGCTTTACGATCGCCTCTCGCATGCTGTAGCGCGCCAGCGTCTGGAAATCGATGGTGTGGCCGTCGAACTCGACCACGGTGCCGCCGGTCGCATCGATCGCCGTCTGCCGCAGCAGTTCCTCGGAGAAATCGATCAGGCCGCGGTAATCCGTGTAGGCCTGGTAAAACTCCAGCATCGTGAATTCGGGGTTGTGATGGGTGGAGAGGCCTTCGTTGCGGAAGTTGCGGTTGATCTCGTAGACGCGTTCCATGCCGCCGACCACGAGCCGCTTCAGATACAGTTCCGGCGCGATGCGCAGGTAGAGATCGATATCAAGCGTGTTGTGGTGTGTCACGAACGGTCGCGCCGCGGCGCCGCCATAGAGCGGCTGCATCATCGGCGTCTCGACTTCGATGAAGCTCTTGGCTTCGAGCTGCCGCCGCAGCGAGGAGATGATCTTCGCGCGCGTCACGAACACCTTGCGCACGTCCGGGTTCGCGATCAGATCGAGATACCGCTGCCGGTAGCGCGTCTCCACGTCTTCCAAGCCGTGCCACTTCTCCGGCATGGAGAGCAGCGTCTTGCTCAGGAATTCGAGCTTCTCCGCGTGGATGCTGAGTTCCCCGGTGCGGGTGCGGAAGAGGTAGCCTTCCACGCCGACGATATCGCCGATGTCCACCAGCTTGAAGAGCGCGAAATCGCGCTCGCCCACGGCGTCTTTCTTCACGTAGATCTGCAGGCGCTCGCCGTTCTGCTGCAAGTGGGCGAAGCCGGCCTTGCCCATGTGGCGCAGCGTCATCAGGCGCCCGGCCATACGCACCTTGACCTCGGGCGAGAGTTCCTCGGCCGTCTTGGGGCCGTTGGCCGCCAGGATCTCCGGCACCGTGTCGGTGAAGTCGTACCGCCGCCCGTAGCCGGCGTAGCCCAGCGCTTCGATTTCGCGAATCCGCGTCAGCCGCTGTTTGAGCAAGTCATCTTCGAGGGACAAAAAAGGCTCCTATGGGGAAACTAAGCTATTATAAGTCTTCGCTTGAAACGATCTCTTTCCATTATCATTCCTGCGTATAACGAAGAGAAGCGGCTGCCGGCTTCCCTGGTCAAGGTCCAGGAGTATCTGGCGGGCTCGAAATGGGAATTCTCCGAGATTATCGTAGTGGACGATGGCTCGCGCGACCGCACCGCGCAGGTGGCCCGCGACGCCGGCGTCAAGGTCCTGCAGAACCCCGGCAATCGCGGTAAGGGCTATAGCGTCAAGCACGGCATGCTCGCCGCCACGGGCGAGTGGAGCCTGCTGACGGATGCCGACCTGTCTTCGCCGATCGGCGAGGTGGAGAAACTCTGGGATGCCGCTGAGCGCTCCGGCGCCGAGGTGGCGATCGGTTCGCGCGCGGTGGATCGCTCTCTGGTGGGCGTGCATCAGTCGTTTGCCCGCGAAATGAGCGGCCGCATCTTCAACGCCGCAATGCGAGTCGTGACCGGGTTGCCCTTCAAGGATACACAGTGCGGCTTCAAGCTCTTCGAATCCGCCGCGGCGCAGCAGGTCTTCCGCCGCCAACAACTGGATGGGTTCGGTTTCGATGTTGAGGTGCTCTTCATCGCCCGCCGCCTCGGCTACGCCTCGATTGAGGTTCCAGTCCGCTGGGACAATGTGGAGGGCACGAAGGTGAGCCTCTGGCTCGGCGTCACGGCATTTCTGGACCCGCTGAAAGTCCGCCGCAACGCACTGCAGGGCAAGTACAGATAGCCCGC
>CAIRBY010000962.1 GCA_903876865.1 uncultured Acidobacteriia bacterium | reverse complement strand
GAGCTAAACATGACGTTTTTGGAACTGAAGGCCAAGGTGACCGAGGCGGTGACGGTGGAGAACTCCGCCGTTGCGCTCATCACCGGAATCGCAACGCAACTGAAGGACGCCATCGCCGCCGGGACCGACCCCACGGAGATCCAGGCGGTGGCCGATCAGTTGGACGCTGGCACTGCCGCTCTCACGGCGGCGGTGCTTGCCAACACGCCGGCTGCCCCGCCCGAGCCGGCCGCGTAAACCCGTACCAAGCGTTCGGGCCGGTGAGATCGCCGGCCCGAGCAAATCGAAGAGAGGATCCAAACATGAAGTGGTTATCGTTGGTTTTCGCGTATCTCCCTGTCGTTCTGCAGACCGTGACCACGGTGGAGGCGACGCTCCGAAACGCTTCGGGCGCTTCCAAAAAGCAGGTGGCGATGGACATCATCACGGCCGCTGCAACTGCCGGCGAGCAGTTCCCGGAGGCGCATGTCCAGCAGGTCAGCGGGCTGGTGGACGTGGTGGTGGGGTCGCTCAACAAGAGCGGTATCTTCGCATCGAAGGCGCCCACAGCAAAGTAGCCGAGAAGGCCCAATGAACAATCTGCAGGTGGTCACATGGCCGGTTGAGAAGCTGATTCCTTACGCAAGGAATTCCCGCACGCACTCCGACGAGCAGGTGGCCCAGATCGCGGCGTCGATCGCCGAGTTCGGGTGGACGAATCCGATTCTGGCCGGCGCGGATGGGATCATCATCGCCGGCCACGCCCGCTTGCTGGCTGCACGCAAGCTTGAATGGACCGAGGTTCCGGTTATCGTCCTGGATCACCTGACAGAATCCAAGCGGCGCGCATTAGTAATTAGTGACAACAAGCTTGCCCTCAATGCGGGCTGGGATCAGGAGATGTTGCGCGTTGAACTGCAGGATCTCGATACCAACGGTTTCAATCTGGATCTGGTCGGCTTCTCCGCTGACGAACTAGAGACAATCTTGGCCGGCGGTGAGGAGACGACCGAGGGTCTGACCGACGAGGATGCGGTGCCGGAAGCGCCAGAGATGGCCGTCACGGTGCCGGGCGATGTCTGGATCCTCGGCGAGCATCGATTGTTGTGCGGCGACGCCACGCAGATGGCTGATGTGGAGAAGGTCCTCGCCGGGGGCTTGGCCGACATGGTCTGGTCCGACTTGCCTTACAACGTAAACTACGGCGCGACGATGAAGGACAAGCTCCGCGGCACGACCCACCGGAAGATTCTCAACGACAATCTCGGCGAGGGATTCGAGCAGTTTCTGCGCGATGCGTGCGCCAATATTCTCGCCGTCAACAAAGGCGCGATATACATCTGCATGTCGTCTTCGGAATTGCACACGCTGGAGCGGGCGTTCCGGGAGGCGGGCGGCCACTGGTCGACTTTCATCATCTGGGCAAAGAACACCTTCACTATGGGGCGATCCGATTACCAGCGGCAATATGAACCCATGCTCTACGGCTGGAAGGAAGGCACAGCTCACTTCTGGTGCGGCGCCCGTGATCAGGGCGACGTGTGGTTCATCAAAAAGCCGCATAGGAACGATTTGCATCCGACATCAAAGCCGGTGGAGTTGATCGACCGGGCCATCCGCAATAGCAGTAAGAGTAGGGACACGGTGCTGGATCCGTTCGGCGGTGGCGGGTCCACGTTGATTGCATGCGAGCAGGCTGGGCGGCAAGCGCGGTTGATCGAGTTGGATCCGAAGTATTGCGACGTCTCAGTGGTCAGATGGCAGGACCATTGCGGCCAGCAGGCCACTCTCGAAAGTGACGGACGGCCCTTCTGCACGGTTGCAGCAGAGCGCCAGCCAGTGGCAGCAGCCTGAATACCTAACCGTGGCAATCACCGCAAAAGGCTATAGCCGGGTTTACGATCCAGCGAGCAAGCGGCTCCGTATGGAGCACGACTTGGTCTGGGAGCGGGTGCATGGGTTCATTCCCGCTGGTTTCGATGTTCATCACATCAATCACGATAAGCTCGACAACCGGATTGAGAATCTAGAACTGCTCGATCGGCTAACCCACAAGCGCCACCACAGCGGTTGTGTGCAACGCGAAGGGATTTGGTGGAAGCCTTGCCGCAAATGCGCGACGATGAAGGCCGTCACCGAATACTACGCACGCATGCGAGGCTGGCTTTCTCCCTGGTGCAAATCCTGCCAAATCCAGAACGCTTTGAGGAACAAGCGGAAGCGCCGTGAAGTAACGCAGAAATGGCTGCTTCTCGCAGGGCGGCTTGGCAAGGAGGCACGGCTTGACAGCGACGGAAGGGTCTTTCGTGAAATCGCCGGGGAATTCCACTCCACGGCAGCTTCAGATCGACCGTTGCCGCCGCGAGATAGCGGTAGTGATAGCCGAACTGCGCGCCGGCAATCCAGACGTGCACGGACTGTGCCTCGCTCTGGTGGACTGGTCGGCTGAGTTACGAATCATCCTGGAGGACGAGCGTGGACGAACACTTTTTTCAGTTGCTGATCACGGGGAGCGGGCTGGCATCGGGCTTGATCGGGACTTACGTGGGATTACAGAACCGCGCCCTGCTGGCGGAAGTTCGGAAGGAACTGGCGGAAACCGAAAATCGCATTTGTGAGCGTGTGAACGGCAAGTACGTTCGGAGCGCCGAGTGTCAGCTGCGGGAGGCCGCGATTCGGGAACACGTGGAAATGCTCGCAGATGAGGTCCGACGCAGAAACGCCGCCGGGGATTGAAGCCGGCGGCGTTGAGGTGATTGAGTTGCTACTCGGCGGGCAGGCGGTAGGCACGATCCCCGTCGGTGCGCTTGAAGGATTCGACGTTGAGCCCCATCTTCTTCGTGAGGCTGCCGCTGATGAATCCGCGCACCGAATGGCAGTGCCATTGAGTTGCGTCCATAATCTCTTTGATGCTGGCACCCTCCGGGCGGCGGATCAGTTCCAGGACGATGGCTTTCTTGCTGCCCTCGCGCGTCGTGGGCGTGGCGTCCTTGGAGGTGGCGCCCTTGATCGCCTTGGCTTTCTCCGGCGCGACCGGGGCCACCTCCGGCGCGGGGGTGGGCGTCAGCGCCTGGATGGCTTTCCAGATCCGGCCTACCGCCGTCTCGCGGTCCGTGAACTTCTTGACCGGCTTCAGGTCGCCAAACGGCGGCGCACCGGCGAAGGCATTCCAGAGTTCGACCAGTTGGCTGATGGGCCACTCGGCGGTGGCCTTGCTGAATTCCTTCTGGGTGGATGCAATCACTGCGAAGCCACTCGGCGGAATCGCCTGTTGGACTTGGGCGGCGGTTTCAAATGCGGTGATGCTGTTGTCGGTGGTATCAATCGTAAAAGTCGTCATGGTGGTTTGGGTGCTCCTTCACAGGGGCAAGCCCGCCTAATCCGGGCGGGCGCGGGTGGGGTTGCAAGCTCCTACTTTTTCGACGCTGCGCCGGCCTGGTAGGCGGCTTCGAGAGCGGCGCGGATACTCCACACGGCCTGGTCGGTAAAGTCGAGGCGGTCGGATTTTCGAGTCTCCAGAGTCTCCAGGTCCAGGTGCTCTTTGGCGATCTTCTGGATTGCTTCCGCCATCCTGTTTGCGTCGATCTTGTTTGTTCCGGCTGCCATGTCTTTGTCTCCTTGCATCACCATCTATCACTCTGAAGCCGAAAACGATCCACTCATTTCTGCGAACGCTGCGATTCTTTCTTCACGCCGGCAAGCCCGCCGGATCCGGGCGGGCGCGGGCGGGTAGGCGAGGCGATTCAGAACTCGATCTTGTCGACGATGCGGCGGGCCTCCTCGTTTGTGATTCCCTGCGCGGGCACTTCCGCGCGGAGGCGGGCGGCGGTCCGGATGCGGACCTCGCGGCCCGTGGCCAGGTTGGTCCCGTACCACCCGCCGCGATCATGTTCGCGAGTGATCCGGACTTTGGCCAGTGTGCCGCTGACCTTGACGATGTAGGTCGATCCGACATTGATGTTTTGCTTCTGCATGCTCAGTACTCCAGTCCTTTCTGGTCCACCGCGCTGCGGTCGCCCAGGCTGGCGAGGACGTACGCCAGTTCCTCCGTGACGCGGCCGAGGTCGCCGGCGTAGCCCCAGTTGGCGGGTTCCCCGGCCTGGTCCTTTTTGTGTTGCTCCAGGCGGCTGGTGATGCGCTTCAGCAGGTCCTGGCACTCGGCGTGGCGTTCGGCGTAGCAGGCGCCGGCGGTTTGCTTGGTGGTTTTGGTGTTCTGTGGCATCGATGACATTCATTGATTCGTTGGCGCGTAGAAGGCAAGCGGGATCAGCAACTGAGTCGCGAGAAAGTTCTATGAATTTGCCGAAACGGCGGAAGTTGGTGAGGGTGGCCGCATGATGGGCGTTTCTATTCGTGGCTACGCCCGGATGCGCGGCTGCACGGAGGGCGCCGTCCGGAAGGCGATCGCCGCCAAGCGGATCACGCCCAACGCGGACGGCAGCATCGATCCGGAGCGCGCCAACCAGGAGTGGGCAAGGAATACCTTCGCCGGCAAAACGCTGCACGAGGCCGCCCGGCCAGCGATGGCACAACCACGCGCAGCCGCACATCCGCCGCCCATTCCGCAGTCGGCCGAGGTGACCAACGATCCGGTCGCGGCGTATCTCCGGGCGCGCGCGGTCAGCGAGACTTTCAAGGCAAAGATCGCGCAGATGGAGTACGAAGAGCGCACCGGCAAATTGATGCAGGCGACCAAGGCCGGCGAGTATGCGATGCAGTTTTCGGCAATCATCAGTGACGCGCTCTCTGCGTGGCCGGACCGTCTCACGCCCTTGGTCGCAGCGACCACCGAGGAGCGGGTGGTGCACAAGATCCTCAGCAATGAGGCGGCTGCGTTGCGGCGCCGTGTCGCCAAGGCAATCGCGGATGCGGGCTTCTGATGCCGTCCCCTTTTTCCATGCATCAGGTTGGTTCGGAGGCGATGCTGCCGCCGCGCGAGATTACGGTCTCAGAGTGGGCAGACGAAAACGTGGTGCTGTCCGGCGCCGCCGCTGCCGAACGCGGCCAGTGGCATACCCGCCCCTACCAGCGCGAGCCGATGGATGTTCTGAGCCCGTCGCACCCGTGCAAGCAGGTGGTACTGATGGCCGCGGCGCAGACGCTGAAGACTAGCGTGCTGGTGAACTTCCTGGGGTACATCGCCGACGTCGACCCGGGCCCGGTGCTAGTGGTGGAACCCCGGTCAGAAGATGCGAAGGCACTGTCCAAGGATCGCGTTGCACCGCTTTTCCGGCAGACGCCTTGCCTGCGCGGAAAGATCGCGGCCGTGAAGTCGCGGGACTCCAATAACACCGCGATGCACAAGGTGTTCACGAACGGTTCCGGCCACATCACGTTCACCGGCGCCATCTCGCCGTCCGGGCTGGCCATGCGCCCGATTCGGTATTTGCTGCTGGATGAGGTGGACCGCTACCCTGCGAGCGCCGGGTCGGAGGGCGATCCGGTGTCGCTGGCCGTTCGGCGTACCGGGGAGTTCGAGCACAACAAGAAGGTCGTCCTCTGTTCGACGCCGACCATCGACGGCGAGAGCCGGATCCAACAGGCGTGGAACGAGAGCGACCAGCGCGAGTACTTCGTCCCGTGCCCGCTGTGCAACCACTACCAGGTGCTTGTGCTGGGGGACGGCTCCGGCGGCGGTTTGGTGTGGCCCGAAGGTGATCCGGAGAAGGCGGCCTATTGCTGCGAGAATTGCCGCGAACTCATCCCGCATCACCACAAGGGTGGGATGGTGGAGCG
>CAIRBY010000961.1 GCA_903876865.1 uncultured Acidobacteriia bacterium | reverse complement strand
GCGAGGATGACGAAGGTCCGATCTTTGTGTTCCGGGCGCAACATGCCATAGGCGGCGCGATAGGATTGCCAGCCGCCCTGCGGGCTCACGTGCGGCGCGGCGATGGCGAAGAGGTTGTCAGACGTCGGCGCCGGCGCATCCGCCATGTACTCGGCCAGGGTATCGCGCATCTCGGCGGGATCGGCCGGGTATGCGGAGCCGGCGTGGCTGGGTTCGCGGATCGGGTCTTCGGCGAACGCGCGTTTGCGCGCGGCCTCCATCTGCGCGAAGGCCTCGTCTTCGAGGAAGCCCGCCGAACTGAGCGCCTCCACGAGGTGCACGGCCAGGTCGCCCACTTCCAGATCGCCGGTGATCCGCACCAGGGCGCTGCGCAGGTCCAGGTGCGTCTGCGTGCCGTCGAAGCACTCCAGGCACTCCACCAGGGGTGGCGGAACGATCAGCATGGCATCGGAAAAATGGTAGGGGTCGCGGATGAACAGGCCGGGTTGATCCGGCGCGGGCGACGGCATGAAATCCAGGTTCATGCGCAGGCGTGGCAGGGTGTCGGACACGTTCTATCGTATGCCCAGAGCACGGTATTTGCGCAAGAGTTCGTACATAATCACACCGCCCGCCGTGGCCACGTTGAGCGAGTGCTTCGTGCCCAGCATCGGGATGCGCACGTGCGTATCGCACAACTCCGCGATTTCCGGGCGGATGCCCTCCACCTCGTGACCGAAGACGACGCAGACGGGGAAGCGCGGGGTCCAATCGAAGAGGTCCACGGCGTGATTGCTGGTTTCGATCGCGGCCAGTTCATAGCCCTGCGCGCGCAGCCGCCGGGCCAGCGGCAGAGCATCCCAGGCATGCTCCCACGGCACCGTCTCTTCGGCTCCGAGGGCGGTTTTGGCGATGGCCTTCATGGGCGGGTGGGAGGTGATCCCGCACAGGTATAGCTTCTGGATGCTGACGGCATCGGCGGTGCGGAAGAACGCGCCCACGTTGTACATGCTGCGCACGTTATCCAGCAGCACGGCGGCGGGCAGGGTGGTGAGCCCGTCGTAGAGCGCGCCGGCGGCGGTGGCTTGAAAAGGTACCCGGTCCATTCGAGCCGCGAAGTATAGCATAGAGCGGATGGGCCGCGATGTTACACTGGAAGTTTCCATGCCTATGCTGTCGATCGTGGTTCCGATCCACAACGAGGAGCCGTCCATTCTCCCGTTGTATGACCGTCTCACGGCGGTGCTCGAGCAGTTGCAGCGTCCCTACGAGATCCTCTTCGTGGACGATGCCTCCAACGACCGCAGCTTTGAGTTGCTCGCCAATCTCGTCGAAACGGATGGCCACCTGAAGGTGATCCGGCTGCGCCGCAACTTCGGCCAGACGGCGGCGCTTTCGGCCGGCTTCCACGAGGCCAAGGGCGAAATCATCATCGCCATGGATGGCGACCTGCAGCACGCCCCGGAAGACATTCCGGCGCTATTGGAGAAGATCGATCAGGGCTTCGATATCGCGAGCGGCTGGCGCAAGCATCGCGTGGATAACGCGATCATGCGCAAGATCCCCTCGCGCATCGCCAACTGGCTGATGGCGAAAGCCAGCGGCATGGAACTGCACGATTTCGGCACGACATTCAAAGCGTATCGCGCCGAGGTGCTGAAAGACGTGAACCTCTACGGCGAACTTCACCGCTTCATCCCCGCGCTGGCCAGTTTCTACGGCGCGCGGGTGGTCGAAGTGCCGATCCGCAACGTGCCCCGCGCGGCGGGCGATTCGCACTACGGAATCGGACGGACCTTCCGGGTGATGTTCGATATCGTGACGATCAAGTTCCTGCTCAAATACTTCACGCGGCCCATGCACTTCTTCGGATTGCTGGGGCTGATCGGGACCTTGTTCGGCGGCGGCATTCTCGGCTATCTCACCGTGATCAAGATTCTGGGTTATGAGATCGTGATCGAGCACGGTCCGCTGATGATTGCCGGCTGCCTGCTGCTACTGGCCGGCCTGATGATGTTCTCCACCGGACTGATCGGCGAGATGATGATGCGCACGTACTTCGAAAGTCAGGACCGCCGCATCTATGCCGTGCGCGAGATCCTCACGCGCAAACAGCGGGGCGTCGCGGGCGGCGCGAAGTAGCGGAGCGGAATCGATCGCGAGCCTTACAGATCGCGGCCGCGCCGCCAGCGTTCCTCGAAGAGAGCCTTCATGGCTTCGCCCATGCCTTCATGGCTGAAGACCACGGCCGTCCATGCGGGGCGTGTGATGACCGGGTCCAAGAGGGCCAGCAGCCCGTGTTCGCCATCGAATACGGCGAGTTTCATCGGCAGGGAATCCGCCACGCGCACCTTGACCCCGGCGGCGACATACTCTTCCAGGCGGCGCCGATGCTCTTCATCGAGGGTTGCCGATTCCAACAGCAGGCGGCACTCGACCCCGTTGGCCCCGGCCTGTTTCACCAGCATCTCATCCAGCGGGTCCACGGCATACGGCGGACGCGAGAACTCCAGATACTCGTGCTTCACTTCGGCGAGCATGCGGCGGTACTCGGCGCCGGTCTGCGCCGGTTCGGTCACGATGCGCAGGAAATCCAGCGTGCCGCGCCCGCCCTGGCCTTCGGAGTAGAGCGATTTCAAGTCGTCGATCAGTGCGCCGCCGGCGCGGCCGTTATCGGTCAGTTCCTGCTCCAGCACCTGGCGCTTGCGCGAAAGGTAGCCGGGGATGGCCAGCGTGGGTTCGACCGCCGAGAAGAGCTTCGTCTTCTCCTGCACGACCTGGGCAAAGCCCTTTTCCACCAGACTGTCCAGGACTTCGTAGATCTTCTGCCGTGGCACGTGAGCCCGCGCCGCCAGTTCGAGGGCCTTGAACTTCGGATGGCCCAGCAGCACCAGGTAGGACCGCGACTCATACGCATTGAGACCTAACTGTTGCAGGCGCCGCCAGAACCGTTGAAAATCGACTTCGCCCAAATCTTCGCTCATACTCCTTCAACCTTATCAAAGCAGCGCGCCGTTTCGGTAATCTGCCAAGCCAAATCGGAAGGGGAATAAGCTACAACATTTACACTGGGTGAGACAGATCGGAGTTTGACTGAATCTGAAAGAGTTAACTCCCGTCCCGGTGGTTCTGGTCAGGCCAGAGCCTTAGTATGGTTTGACTTGGTACTATTAGAACTCTACAATGACGAGCAGATAGAGTATGTCTGAGAACAATGCGGATATGAGCGGATCCCCAACCGGGCTGGGCACGCCCTCGAAGTCCAAAATCCGGATCGTGGTGGCGGATGACCATCCGATCTTCCGCGATGGTCTCTGCCGGCTGCTGTCGCTGGAAGAAGATTTCGAAGTAGTCGCACAGGCTCAGGACGGTCGTCAGGTTCTGGACGTGTTGCAGCAGTTTGAGCCCGATATTCTGCTCCTCGACCTGAAGATGCCTGGCCTCGATGGCCTTGCCACCTTGCAGCGACTGCAGATCGCCAAGAACCGCACGCGCGTGATCGTGCTCACCGCATCGGACGATAAGAACGAATTTGTCCAGGCGATGAAACTCGGCACGAGCGGCATCGTGCTCAAGCAGACCGCCACCGAACTGCTCATCAAGAGCATCCGGAAGGTCCACGCCGGGGAAATCTGGCTGGATTCGTACACCACCGCCGCGGTGATCCGGCAGTTCGTGGCGAATGACGAACCGCCGATGGCGCCGATTCAGCAGCACTCCGCGCCCACGCGCGAACGGGAACGCTCTCCCCTGAGCCAGCGCGAACGCGAGATTGTGGCGCTGGTGGCGCAGGGCTTCAAGAACAAGGAAATGGCTGAGAAGATGTTCATCAGCGAGCAGACGGTGAAGAACCACCTGCACAACATTTTCGACAAGCTCGGCGTCTCCGATCGCCTGGAACTGGCGCTCTACGCCATCCACAACAATCTCCACACCGGCCGGTAGGACAGGCCTCCCGGCCTGTCCCGGCTAACTTATTTTTCCCGTTTCCTATAGCACTTCCTTCAGCCTGCCCAGCCAGCCCTGTGCGCCTTCCACGGGAACGTCCCCGCGCTGTTTGGTGCGCCGCTCCGTCAATTCCAGCAGGCCCTCCGCCAGTTTCTTCCCCACCGTGATGCGCCACGGCACGCCGATCAGGTCCGCATCTTTGAACTTGACGCCGGCGCGTTCGTCGCGATCGTCCAGCACCGCGTCCAGTCCCGCCTCGAGGCACTCGCGGTAGACGCGCTCGGCGCCTTCACCCATCGCAGCGGCCGTCACGACCACGTCGAAGGGGGCGATCGCCGCGGGCAGGATC
>CAIRBY010000960.1 GCA_903876865.1 uncultured Acidobacteriia bacterium | reverse complement strand
GGTGGAGCTTTACGCGAGGGTTCGGCGGGCGGTGCTAGTGGATGGGATGAGCCGGCGGTCGGCGGCGCGGGAGTTTGGGTTGGCGCGGAAGACGGTGAGCAAGATGCTGGAGTATTCGGCGCCGCCTGGCTACCAGCGTCAGAAGCCGGTGAAGAGGCCCAAGTTGGGCCCGTGGCAGGGCGTGATCGACGCGATCCTTGAAGACGACAAGCAGCGTCCGCGCAAGCAGCGGCACACGGCCAGGCGGATCTTCGAGCGGCTGCGTGCCGAGCACGGCTACACCGGCGGCTACACGATCGTGAAGGACTACGTGCGCTCTTCGAAGATCGGCGGCCAGGAGATGTTCGTTCCGCTGACCCACACGCCGGGCGAGGCGCAGGCAGACTTCGGGGAAGCCCTGGCGGTCATCGACGGCGTCGAGCAGAAGGCTCATTTCATGGCCTTTTCGATGCCGCATTCGGATGACTGCTTTGTGCAGGCCTTTCCGGCTGAGACCACGGAGGCTTTCCTGGAAGCTCATGTGCGCGCCTTCGAGAACTTCGGCGGCGTACCGGTGCGGATTCTCTACGACAACACCAAGCTAGCCGTGGCGCGGATTCTTGGTGACGGGCAGCGGCAGAAGACGCGGGCCTTCTCCGAACTGCAGAGCCACTACCTGTTCGCGGAGAAGTTCGGCCGTCCGGCCAAGGGCAACGACAAGGGCAAGGTTGAGGGTCTGGTCGGTTATGCGCGCCGCAACTTCATGGTGCCGATTCCGCGGGCGGCAAGCTGGGAGGCGCTCAACGAGCAGTTCATGCGCGATGCGCTGGGTGGCCGCGCACGGCGCCTGCGCGGCCGCCAGGAGACCATCGGCGAACGGTTCGAGCGCGACCGCGCGGCGTTGTTGCCGCTGCCTGCGGCTCGCTTCGAGGCCTGCGACAAGACGACCGTGCGTGTCAGTTCGATCTCGCTGGTCCGCTACCGCACCAACGATTACTCGGTGCCGACCGAGTTCGGCCATCGCCAGGTGCTGGTCAAGGCCTTCGTTCACCGCATCGTGATCGTCGCGGGCTGCGACGTGATCGCCGAGCACAAGCGCAGCTACGAACGCGAAGCCACGATCTACGATCCGCTGCACTATCTCGCACTGTTGGAGCACAAGAGCCGCGCACTGGATCAGGCTGCACCGCTGGCTGGCTGGCAGTTGCCGGAGTGCTTTGTTCAACTGCGCCGGCTGCTGGAGGCGCGGCTCTTGAAGCATGCTGCTCGCGAGTACATCCAGGTGCTGCGGCTGCTGGAGACCTTCCCGCTTGCCGAGGTCACTGCGGCCATCGAGCAGGCGCTTGAGTTGAGCACGATCAGCTTCGATGCTGTTCGCCATCTTGTTCTGTGCCGCATCGAACGCAGACCGCCCAGGCTGGACATGGCCAACTGGCCGCACCTGCCCCTGGCCCAGGTGCGCACCACGCGCGCCGCCGATTACATGAGCCTGCTGTACGCTGCCGCGGCTGAGCCGCCGATGCCGGAGACGACGCTATGAGCGCAACCACTCCCGATACGCCGCAGGTTCTGCTCGAGCATCACCTGAAGGCGCTGCGGCTGCCTACCATGCTGCGTGAGTATGACAAGCTGGCGCGCACCTGCGCGGCGGAGAAGGCAACCTTCCCCACCTATCTGCTTCAACTCACCGAGCTGGAGCTGCTCGACCGCGACCGCCGAGCCACCGAGCGCCGCATCCGGCAGGCGAAGTTCCCCGTGGTCAAGAGCCTCGACAGCTTCGACTTCCTCGCCATCCCCGCGCTGAACAAGACGCTGGTCCTTGAACTGGCCCGATGCGAGTATCTGACCCGCAGGGAAAACATCCTGCTGCTCGGCAACAGCGGCACCGGCAAGTCGCACATCGCCCTGGCCCTCGGTCTGGCGGCTTGTCAGCGTGGCCATCGCGTTCGCTTCATCACCGCCGCCGCTCTGGTCGGCGAGCTGATCGAGGCTCGGGATGAGAAGTACCTGCGGCGCTTCCAGAAGCAACTGGCAGCCCACGAACTGCTGATCATCGACGAACTGGGTTATGTTCCCCTGTCGAAGACTGGCGCCGAGTTGCTCTTCGAGACCATCAGCCAACGCTATGAACGCGCCTCGACGCTGATCACCAGCAACCTGCCCTTCGATGAATGGACCGAACTCTTCGGCTCCGAGAGGCTCACCGGCGCACTGCTCGACCGCATCACCCACCACGTCCACATCCTGGAGATGAACGCCGACTCCTACCGCCTCAAGCAAAGCCGCCGAAAACGAGCCTGACAGCCCCTCCCCAACGCGCCTCGGGGGAGGAGGGCCGCCTCCGCTACGCTCCGGCGCCCCTCCTCCCCCGAAATGCCCGACTCAACCCTCTACTGGCTCCCTTTTACTCCGCCACAGTGGTTCCCTTTTACGCCGCCCTTGACACCACTACTTGTACACATTTCCTCCAAGGTCCCCTGTCGTGCCTAATGGATCGTACTTCGTCACGCCAGGGATATAGACGCGAACATTGCCGCTGAAGGCCATCCCGACATAACCAACCCTTGAGCCACCGGGGTGATTCAATGACC
>CAIRBY010000959.1 GCA_903876865.1 uncultured Acidobacteriia bacterium | reverse complement strand
TTGACCGTGACGCTGACACCGTCCAGTATTACCGGCAGTTGCCCGTTCACGAAATCAGAGCCCTTCCAGGAACGTGAATCGCCGGCGGGCGCGAGGTTGGAGCCGTCGATCTCCACCCATGCATTGGGCGCCAGAGTGGCGCTGCCACCAGCCGCGTTGGCCACGCGGGAGATCGTTGGCGCGCTTGCCGTCCCGCCGCCCGCCGGAATCGTATAGGCGAATTGCACCGTGCCGCTTACCTGCGTGGGCGTCTGATCCTGCGGCAGCCATTCGCGGATGTATTCCACCTTCACGTTGGCCGGCCCCACCGTCACTTTGGTGTAGCCCGCGTTGGCGAAGACTTCGCCGCTCGTATAGGCATCCGCATTGAAGGCGGTGTACGTGTTATCGGCGGGGTTGGGCAGGCTCTGATAGGTCATCCCGTCGATCTGCTGATGGGCGAAGAGATGATCGTGCGCCTGAAAAAAGATGGTTGCGTGGTTGGCCACCAGCAATTCGTGCAGCGGCAGCGGCCAGGTCGGGCGCTTGGCGGGGAAACCCCACGAACCGTCCGCGTTGTTGCCACCCCACTCATACTGATCTACAATCTCGATCCCGCCCCGCCCCGTGCCCATCACGTGATGCGCGAAGACGAATTTCCATTTCGCCTTGCTCTGTTCCAGCGTCTGCTTTAACCACTGGTACTGCACATCGCCATGCGTCACCGCCCACTTGTCAGGCGTCTTGGGGGTGGTGCTGCTCTGGCCGCCCAATCCGGTATCCACCTGCGCGGGGGAGCCCCAGTATGGGTCGATCACCACGAACAACGCGTCGCCCCATTGCCAGGCGTAATAGTCGCGCAGCAGGCCGATCTTCGGCATGTTGGTGGTGTTGCCCGAATAGAATGAGCCGGTGACGGCATCGGTCGGACCAGGCAGCGCGTAGTAGAGATTGCGGGCATTCTGCGCCCAGATCGGCACCTGATTACTGTTGGCGCTATCCGCCGGCAGGTTGTAGTTCGAAAGCGAGGTCTCTTCGTGATTCCCGGTGCCAAGGAATAGCGCCGAGGATCTACCCAGCAGATCGAAGTACGGCAGTTGCAGCGTGTAGCGCCCCGTTACGGCAGCTTGCGTGTATGGCGTCGGCAGCGTATCCACGCTGAAATCGTCGCCGTTGGTGATGTAGAAATCCGGATGCTCCTTCGCCACCGCCGTCAGCGTTTGTATGTAGAGGTTCGGATCGAACATGCTCTTCTCTCGCTCGGGATGCGAATCGCCCTGCACGCAGAAGACGAACGTGCTGCCCGGCAGTCGCTGCGTGTGGAAGGAATACTCGGCACCCGGCGTGAACGTGCCCGTCGTACCGCCAGTGCGGTATTGCATCCGGTAGTAGTAGAGCGTGTCCGCCTGCAGCCCACTCATCACCTCCTGCGAGACGAAAAACCCGCTCGCGTAGGGATCCGCCGTCGCGGTGGCGGCTTGGGTCTGGGCGGTGTAGGTGCCGGCCTTCACGCCGTATTCGTAGTACAGCTCCACCGCGCTATCGGCGCGCGCGTTGACGGTGATCGAGCGATCCGTGGGTTGCCCCAGAATCACCGTAAATTTGGGCACAGCCGCCAGAGGCAGCGCAATGCACAGCAAAGTAAAGATAGCGAACGGATAGACCCGGCTCATCAGTGTTCCAGCACCCCAAGGCAGAGAGATGGCAAATAGCTTGCTCCCTTGATAACACTTCCGCGGGTAACTCCGCCCGGTCTTTTACCGATCCTTTACAATGCGCGCCGGCGTCAGCGGAAACTCACCGTGACGGAATTCGCCGCCTTCCCGTCTACGGTGATTTGAATGACCAACTCGCCGCGTCCCGCGAGCGAGCGCGGAATCGGTCCGAGATTCACCTGATCCAGCCCGGCGTACTGGCCTTGCGCCAACGGTCCCGCCACGCTCACGGGCGTGCCGCCGATCGTGGCCGTGGCCTGCTGTTTGACGCCGCGCATTCCGGTGCCGAAGAGCAGCAGCACCAACTGGTCGGTCGCCGCGCCCAAGTCCAGCGGCGTCACCACGCAGTTCCCGGCCGCGCTCCCGCACTGAAAGACGGGCGCCGAACTCTGCGTACCATCGCCCTTCACCAGCACCGCGATTGCCGCCGCCGCCCCCTTGCCGTCCGCGTTGGCAGAGAAGAGCCCGGGCGCAACCGTCTCCACGGTTACAGTGCCGGTTACAGTACCGGTCCCGGTGTTGCCGCCACCCGCCACCGTAATCGTCGCCGATCCCACCGCAGTCAGATCCGGCATCACGAAGTTGATCTGTGTCGCGGCGCTGGCCAGTACCTGTGCGCTGCGTGTTACTCCCGCGCTGTCCTTCACTGTCACCGTCCCACCCGCGAGATCGCTGCCGAACGCGGCCACAATCGAACCCGGAGCCACCGACGCCCCCGCGTAGCTCGCCGCCGAAATCGCCGTCAGCGCCGCAGCGGCAGGGGCCGTGCGCGCCACGCGGAACCCCGTATGGAAGTACGGACCTTTTGGAT
>CAIRBY010000958.1 GCA_903876865.1 uncultured Acidobacteriia bacterium | reverse complement strand
CATTGGCCAACCTGCACCGCCAAAAACCGCAAACTGTACTCCAGCAACCAATGTAATCAACCCGCCCATCTGGAGGTCTGAGCTAATTTGGACAGCTGTGGCCGGGAGGCCTGTCCTACAACACAAGACAGGCCGGGAGGCCTGTCCTACCTACTTCGCGGAGAACTTATAGACCGTGGTGGAGTGGTAGGTCTCGCCGGGCTTGAGTTCGGTGGTGGGGAAGGCGGGCTTGTTGGGCGAATCGGGGTAGTGCTGCGTCTCCATACAGAAGGCGCCGCGATGCGCATACGTCTTGCCCTTGCCTTTGAGCGAGCCATTGAGGAAGTTGCCGGTGTAGAACTGCAGGCCCGGTTCGGTGGTCCAGACTTCCATGATGCGGCCGGTCTTGGCTTCGTGTACTTCGGCGGCCTTGGTGAGGTCCGCGCCGGTCTTGTTCAGGACCCAGTTGTGATCGTAACCGAGACCGAATTTGAGCTGCGGATCGTCTTGCCCGATGCGCGCGCCGATGGCGGTGGACTTGGTGAAATCGAAGGGCGTGCCCGCCACGGGAGCGAGTTCGCCGGTGGGAATCAGGCCCGCGTCCACGGGCGTGTAGCGATCGGCGGCGATCATGACTTCGTGGCCGAGGATGTCGCCTTCGCCGGGTCCGGCGAGGTTGAAGTACGCGTGGTTGGTCAGGTTCACCACGGTGGGCTTATCGGTGGTGGCCGAGTACTCGATCTTGAGTTCGTTCTTCTCGGTGAGGGTGTAGACCACCTTGGTGGTGAGGGTACCGGGGAAGCCCTGCTCCATGTCCTTGCTGACATAGGCGAGTGCGAGCGTCTGCCCCTCCGGACTCGTGCCCGGCGTGGCGGTCCAGACTTTCTTATCGAAGCCCTGCGGCCCGCCGTGCAGCATATTGCCGTTGTTGTTGGGGATGAGGGAGTAGGTCTTGCCATCGAGCATGAACTGCGCCTTGCCGATGCGGTTGCCATAGCGGCCGATCAGAGCGCCAAAGAATGCGTCGCCCTTCTGGTAGGCGGCCACATCGTCCAAGCCAAGGACGACATCCGCGAACTTGCCGGTGCGGTCCGGCGCGGTGAGAGAGACGACGGTGCCACCGTAGGTAATGATGCCGGCCTGCATGCCGTTGGCGTTGGTGAGCGTATACAGCTCGACGGGTGCGCCTTCGGACGTGGCGCCAAATGCCTGTTTCTTCACTTCGGGAGTTCCCTTCTTCTCGCACGCCAGGGTACAGCAGGCGAGGGTCATGGTGCCCAGAAGGGCAGCCGTGGACCAGTAATTAGTGGACCAGCGAATATAGGTCATCACTCCGTATAGTAAGCGATCTCAGTAACGGTTGCGGCGATGCGATTCCCCGCCGCCGAGCCCGCCCAGATCCAGTATGACGGCCAGAAGCAGGTAGATGAGGTTCATGCCTTCGACCGGCATGTGCGAGTTCATCAACCAGGCGTAGACGATGGTGGAGAGGGGGAGGAAGAAAAAGCCGAGCAGCGGAATCAGCATGTCCTGATAGGCCCGCTGCAGATAGGTGGAAGTGAAAAACATGATCGCCAACGCGAGGCGCGGGAAGGCGAGCAGGATGAGAACAATGAGACAGGGCATGGGCGGCTCCACCTGCATTTTCGCAGAGGGGAACCGCCCGGCGCGGTGCGGATGCGTACTACTCTCTACGCGTGAGGAGCGTGACCACTTCGAGCGTCTTGCCGTCCCGGGTGACCTTCACCTTCACCTCATCGCCGGGCTTCTTGCCGCGCAGGGCGTAGGTGAAATCGTAGAGGTTCTGGAGCGGCTTACCATCGAATTCGATCATGATGTCGCCGGCTTTGAGACCGGCTTTGCCGGCGGGCGAACCCTCGCGCACATCGGCGAACTTGACGCCGACGATGCCTTCGGTGAAATCGGGAATGCTGCCGAAGTAGGGGCCGTAGCCGCTGACGGGACCGGGGTTGGAGGTGGAGTTGGTATCGCCGCCGCCATGCGGATTGGGCGCGGCGAGTTTGACGAACGCGGGACGGTCGGGAGCGGCGCGCAGCGTATCGATCACGGTGGCGACGAGGCCGAGCAACCTGGAGGCGGCGGGCGCATCGATCTTGTCCCAGGTATCGGTGGGCTTGTGATAATCGGCGTGCAGGCCGGAGAAGAAGAAGAGGGCGGGCACCTGATGGTTGGTGAAAGAAGTGTGATCGCTCGAGCTATCGCTGCCGCCGGCGGAGTAATCGACGGAGAGGTTGCTG
>CAIRBY010000957.1 GCA_903876865.1 uncultured Acidobacteriia bacterium | reverse complement strand
CGCGGGAGACAATCTCGCGGGAGACAATCTCGCGGGAGACAAAGCGATGATGCTGACGCCGCAGCGCCTGGGCGTGGCGATGGGCTGCGCCGCCGGTGTGCTGCTCGGCCTGTTCCTGATGTGGAAGTTCAACATCCCGGAGGCGCCGCCGGATCCGCGTGTCACCCCGGTCACGTTTGACCCTGGAGTGACCACCACACCCGCTCTTTCGCCCGATGGCAAGCTGCTCGCATACGCCTCCGACCGCGCCGGCGCCAAGAACCTGGATCTCTACGTGCAGATGCTGGGGCGCGAGGCACCGACGCGCCTGACGTGGACGGGCGCGGATGAGAGCGACCCGACGTTTTCCAGCGATGGCTCCGCCATTGCCTACTACTCTGCGCAATCGGGGGGCGGCATCTACCTGCTGCCCTCGTTGGGGGGCACGCCGCAACTGCTGGTGCCGGGCGGACACAATCCGCGATTTTCTCCGACCGGAAATCTGCTGGCGTACTGGACCGGTCTGCGCAATTCCCCGCTGGAAGGGCAGTCGAAGAGTTGGGTGATGCCGATCGCGGGCGGCAAGGCGCGGCAGATCCGCAGCGATTTTCCGGTCACGAATCGGCCGGTCTGGTCGCCGGACGGGAATCTGATCCTGCTGTGGGGGGTCGCGCCGGGGACGGGGCCGGCGGCGGATCGCACGGACTTCTGGGTGACCGGTGTGGAGAGCGACCGGGCGGAACCGGCCCGGCTGGCGGGTCCGGTGGCGCGCGCGGGGGGCACGCTGGATTCGGTCGAAGATATGGCCTGGTCCCGTCAGGGGTTGATTTTCAGCATGCGCAGCGGCTGGGTGCGCAATCTGTATTTGTGCCGCATGAGCGCCGAAGGCAGGGCGACCGGGGACCTGCTGCGGCTGACCAACGGCACCCAGAATGCCGAGTATCCGGCGGTTTCGCGGGAGGGGCAACTGGTCTTTGCCAGCGGGTCGCAGCGCTTCGATGTGTGGGGGTTGGCGCTGGCGGCGGGGCAGGGCAAGGCGATGGGCGCGCCCTTCCGGATCACCAACAGCACGGCTCCGGCGGAGTACCCCGCGGTCTCCGCCGACGGACGGACGGTGGTCTTCGCCTCGCCGCGCAATGGCACGTCACAGGTCTGGACGCGGGACCTGGCGACAGGCGAAGAGACCGTGGCGGCGGCGGGGCCCAACGCCAGCATGCCGGTCTGGCTGCGCGACGGACGGATCGCGTATGTGCAGAAAGTGGAGCAGCGGATCCAAGCCTTCATTCTGTGGCGGCAGACGCTGGAGGCGCGGAAGGTCTACGAAGGCGGCAGGTTGTGGGATGTGGACCGCGCCGCCGTGTTCGCGCTGGCGGAGGCGGGTGACGACATCCTGGGCGTGGATCTGAAAAGTGGGAAGACGAACCTGCTTCTCCGCGCGCCGCCCGGTGCGCCGCTGTCTGAGGCGCACTATTCGGCCGACGACCGCTGGGTCGTGTTCCTGAGCGACACCGGCCCGGCCACGTCACGCATTTATGTGGCGGCGACGAACGAGGGCAAGGCGATTGCGCAGCTCGAGTGGCTGCCGGTGACGGACGGGCGGGCCAAAGTCGGCAAGCCGCGTTTCTCCCCGGACGGGCAGTTCCTTTATTTCACCGAAGACCGCGATGGCAGCCGCGCAATCCGCGCCGTGCGCTTCGATTCCAGGGTGGGGAAAACGGTGGGCGAGAGTTTCGCGGTTTGGGACGGGGATATGCCCCGGCTGCGCCTGTTCGGTGTCAGTGCGCGCTCGCTCGCGCTCGGCGTGGCCACGGACAAACTGGTGATGCTGCTGGCAGAGAGCGCCTCCAACCTGTGGATCACCAGACTGACTCCGTAGGCTGGTTCCAGGTGCCGTCAGTACCTCGCGCCTGTGTGGGATCGGACATCCCGTGCCCGTTATTAATTGTGTGAAGGGGTGCCGGGCTGTATCCTAAGCGGTGAGTCCTATGCTCGATGGCGCTGCGAGGCGTCAGAGGAGGCTCGGGGAATCATGCCTGGGAAAAGTCAGTCACGGGTGGAAGACCGAAGATTCCGACTTCTGTTTGTGGCGCACCCGCAGGCGATGCTGGTGCTGGATCCGAAGACCCACAAGATTCTGGAAGCCAACCGCGCCGCCATCACACTCTACGGATATGGCGCACGCCAGTTCCGCGGCATGAGCCTGGACCGTCTCGAACTGAAGGACGAGGCGCGGCACCCCCACGACGGCCCTGGGCGCCACTGCGCGCGCGATGGGCGTGTGATTGACGTGATAGTGGGAAGGCAGTCGCTGCGGTATGCCGGGCACCGCGTGGAACTGGTGACCGTCTCGGATGTCACACCCCT
>CAIRBY010000956.1 GCA_903876865.1 uncultured Acidobacteriia bacterium | reverse complement strand
GCTGCTGTATGAGCTGCTGAGCGGGTCCCGGCCATATCGCGAGACCAACAGTCCGGTGGAACTGGCGGAAGCCATCACAACTGTTGCGCCGAAACCTCTGGTAGGAATGGACGAGGATCTGGAGAAGATCGTCCAGAAGGCTCTTCGGAAAGAGCCGGACCGGCGCTACTCTTCGGTGGACCAATTCTCGGAAGATGTCCGCCGTTACTTGGATGGGTATCCGGTGTTCGCGCGCGCCGACACCCGCGGTTATCGGATCTCCAAATTCGTCCGGCGCAATCGCATCCTCGTCGCGGCGGCGGCGCTCGTCGCGATTGCGATCTCCAGCGGGATCTATTCAACGGTTCGCCAGGCCCGTATTGCGCAGAGGCATTTTAACGATGTGCGCAAGCTGGCGAATTCGTACCTGTTTGAGGTTTATGACGGCCTTCGCGACTTGCAAGGTGCGACTGCTTTGCGGCAGTTAGTGGTCAAGCGCGCGCTGGAATACCTGGACAGCTTGTCACAGGAACAGGGAAACGATACCGGTCTGAGCCGCGAACTGGCCAGCGCGTATCACAGGGTCGGCACCCTGCAAGGGGCGCCCGGGCTTCCGAACCTGGGAGATCCCAAGGGCGCACTGGCAAACTTCGGCAAGTCTCTCGCCATCCGCCAGCGTCTCGCGGCGGCGATGCCGTCCAATATGGACGTCGCGTTGGAACTCGCGGAGACCCATCGCGCCATGGGAGACCTTCTGGACTTTCAGATGGATCCGCAGGCAGCGAGCGATCATTTTCACGCGGCACTCTCTATTTCGGAGAAGTTGGTGCAAGTCCATCCCTCGGATTTTAAGGTGCTGGATTCGCTCGCAAATGCCTATACTTCCCTGGGGAATGTAACGGGAAACAACGAATACGCGAATCTGGGAAACCCTACGGAAGCCGGGCGGCTCTATCAGAAAGCCCGCGAGATCCGCGAGAAGCTTGCCCAAGCGAATCCAAGCGACCGGTCTAACCGGCTCCAGCTCGGGGTGGTCCTGGAAAAATCAGCAGCCATTCACCGCGCCCAGGCACAGGACCCATTGGCGATCGAAGCATTCCTTCGCGCCATTGAACTTGACGAGTCGCTGATGCGGGAAGAACCGCTCAACGTTCTGTACCGGCGAGAGGCGGCGGTGGACAACCGGTCTCTTTCTCTGACCTATTTGGCCACCAAAGACTTTAGCGCGGCCCGCAAAACGGGCGACCGATCTGCCGCGCTGTTTGATCAGCTGGCCAAGGCCGATCCAACGAACATTCAAGCGCAGGAAGAGGTTGCCGACAGCACCTGGTCTCAGGGATTCGTTCGCGAAAAAGAGAACGATTTCACCGGCGCCTTTGAACTTTACGAGGATTCTATCGCGCGCTACCAGAAACTGATCGCGCTACACCCCGGCTCCATCCCGAGCGGCATGAGAACGGCGTACCAACTGATGGCCGGGCTTTCCGCGAAGCAGGGGGACACGGCACGCGCCTACCAGAACGCACAAAAGGAACTGGAGATGGACGAGCAGATGCTGAAGACCAGTCCGGCCAACGTGAGCGCGAAGCTCAATCGCGGCGTCGCCCTGCTGCAAATCGGGCAAGCTCACCAGGTTCGCGCCGGAAAGACAGGGTCGGCGGAAGAGTGGCGCGAAGCCCTGGGTTGGAGCGGCCGCAGCATGGAAGTATGGACCCGGCTGAAACAGGAAGGCGTCTTGAATGCCGGATACGCTGGGTTTATCCCTCGGACGCAAGCGGTGATCGACGCGGCGCAACACGCTCTGGGCTCGAAGTAGAGATCGACCGAAAGAAATTTGGCGGGTTGTGTAGCCTTTTCCCCGTACTAAGGCCAGTCCCTACCCACGAGGCTGGGCCATTTACCACAGGAGAAGGTTACTCATGAAATCCACTACGGGGGCCATGCGGCCCGCGTTTCGAATGTTCCTTTGCGCCGCGGCCGTTTGTGCGTGCCTTTCACAGGGCTCGGCCGCGACGATCGCTATCATTAACCCATCGTTTGAGGACCCAGCCCAAAGCTCTGGAGGATTCAACAGCAGTGCGCCGACGGGCTGGAGTACTACCGGGGTCTTTTTCGGCGTATGGAATCCGGCGCCGAACACCTACATCACCTCGCCCACTCCCGATCAGAACCAGATCGTCTATCTGGGCTTCGACGGTACCCCTACTTCGCTCAGCCAAACCCTCACCGATTCCTTGCTCGCGAATACCACATACACCTTGACGTTCTACGCGGGCTTGCAGAACGACCACCCAAACGGCAACTACACCGTGTCCCTGCTCGCCGGAAGCACCGTGCTGGCGTCGGATACCGACGGGCCGCTCAGTGCCGGCAATTACTCCTTTAGAAGCATCGTTTACCAGACCGGCGCCAATCCCACGTCGGGCACGCTCGGGATTCAGGTTGATGTGCCGTACAATCAGGTGCTCTTCGACGCCTTCACTCTGGACGCAACCGCAAGCTCCTCGTCGGCGCCGGAACCGGGCACGCTGGGCGTCACCGGGGCAAGCGCCGCACTCCTGGCGTATTTGCGCGCTCGAACAATCCGGGCCAGGAAACGCAGTACCGCGACCGAACAAGTTGTTTGAGACCTTGAACCCGCCGGTCTCGGCGACTGGGCTGTCACTGGAGTTTGCTGGCAGCCCCTCCAATCCTTCTGGTGCTGAGTCCCATCGATCCTGGGTATTACGAAGCGCGCCGGCCGCGACTGACGAGGGGCGGTTCCATGCGCGGTGCACTTGCTGGACCCGCGACCTGCATGGCTCGTCTCCAACATTCAACGGTAGAGCACCGTCCATCCGATCGAGCGGGTCCGGCCATGGCTTGGGCGGATTCTGTCGAATACTTCAGGCCACACGATTGCAGGGCGGCCGCGATCTTCCGCTTCCGTACGCTACTCCAGGCGAATTACCATCCCCATTGCTTCATCGCCGCCCCTTGCCCGGGGCGGCCAGAACTGCGTATGCCTCCCCTGCTTTCGTGGGGAACTCGAGCAGTCCATCCCGTTGCGTGCAACTCACCGCGGCATGTGAAGGGAGCGTACGAACTGCAACGTTTGCCGAACCCCAGGGATTCGCAATGCGCGCCAGCGCCCCTTTTTCGCTCTTCAGCCTCACCTCCGTAACGGTCTTCCCGTCCCAGGCGGCGGAGACCAGGAACGCTCCCGCGGCGCGCAGATCGCGGAAGCTCGCTTTACCGAGGTTGGTGGTATTTGGAAATAGCCGGAGCACGCCGTCATAGCTTTGCAGCAGGCACTCATTGACGATGGCCGGAAGAGAGAGGTTCTCCGTCCAAACCCCCATCCGCATCATGTAGTCATAGCCGGTCTCGTCGCGATACCGGCCGCCGGTCTGGCGGAGCCGGTCGTTGGCCATGCCGAGCGGCGTCACCGAGTACCGCACCTCCCGCTTGAACCAGTTGAGATCCAACATTCCGAGGCGCGCGCGGACCAGCGGTTGCCAAACCAGATCGTTACCGCCCTCCAATCGCACCGTGCCGGCGGTACGTCTGGCCACTGCGAGCACATCCGGACGCGAGCCAAGGCCGACCTGTTCACCCGGAAAAACCGGCGCGAGCGTGACCGGCACGTTATAGACATACTCCAGTGGAGCGTCGCGCACGTCGAGCCACACGCGGCCGAAGGGTCCTTCGCCGCCGGGGTAGGGCGCCAGGTTGCGGCGTACTTCTTCCCAGGTGGCGCGCTGCCCGGCATCGAGCCCCAGGACTGCGGAGCCCTCCAGCATGGCGTCCAGCAGGAACGCGGTGAGGGCGAGGTCGATGATGCAATCTTTATTCAGCCGGAAGTCCACCGTGGCGCCCCAGTTCTCCGGCGAGACAGTGGGGATGATGTGATATTTTCCGTCGTCTGCTTTCTTCAGATAGGCGACGAGGAACTGCGCGGCGGCCAGCAGCATGGGATAGACACGGCGCAGATATTTCTCGTCGAGCGTGTACTTGTACTGCCACCACAGGCTCTGCACGGTCCAGGGCGTTTCACAGATCTCGTAGCCCCACGGCGGTGCGGGGTAGGGATTCACGCTGCTCGGCACCGGGTAGGCGGAATGTGGAAAATAGGCTCCGGGCAGGCCGAACTGCTCGCGAGCGTTCCACCGGGCCATAGGCATCAGGCTCTCCACCAGCCGGGTGTACGGCTCGTGCTGCTCCACGTGATTACTGGAGAACACGCCCCACCAGACCTGCTGCGTGTTGTAGTTCATGTGGTAGTCGCTATGCCAGGCGGTGCCGATCTTGCCGCTGCTCCAGTTGCCGAAGAGACCGGGGGCAACTTTGCCGGGCTTCAGGCAGCAGGCCAGAAAGTACTGATTGCGATACCAGATCTCCTCGAGCTCCTGGTCGGCGAGTTCGACGGCCGATGCGGCCCAGAACGCGGCCCAATCCGCGGTGGATTTGCCCTGCCATTCGGCCACGGGGATGGAGGCCACGCGCGTGGCTTCCTCGCGGGCATGGGCGACCGGGTCGGCCACATCGCGCGGCGTGAAGAGCGTGATATCGAGCCGCAGGGGCTGTGCCGCGCCGCTGCGCAGGAAGACGCGCCGGCGTTTCAGATCCACAGGGTCCGCGATCCATTGTCCCGCCAGCAGGCCGTGGAGCGCGAAGTTACGGTCGTCTTTGGTGTTGGGCGGCTTCGGCTGCGCCGCGGTAGGCGCCGTGGCCGGGAAATGCTGGTAGCCGGAGAAACTGCCCGGGCCGACCTGGAGTTCCGGCTCGGGCAACTGCGCCTGTTCGTCCCAATTGGGCTGGTAGGCAACCGAAATCACAGGCGCGGCGGAATCGCTGCTCACCGAGATGTGCCCGTTCTCCCGGCTCACGAAGCATGTCAGCGTCACGGGACGCACGCTCCCGCGCAGGTCGTTGTGCTCGAGTTTCAGGGCGAACACGCCGGAGGCGATATCGAGTTCCTGACGGACCACTTGCACCATGCGCGAATCCCAGTGGAGCCAGACTGTCCCGCACGGCCAGGGACGCGGCCACGGCTTCCGGTAGGATGCCTGCATCAGTTGGGAGTACTCGCGGAAGAAATCGATATTGGATTCCAGAAACGTCATCTCCGGCTTGCCCTGGCGTTTGGCCTCATCGCCCGCCCTCTTCCAGAGTTCGAGAACCTCCTGGAATGTCTTGATGTGGACAGCGTGCTCTTCGCTGACGCGGATATCCCAGGCATCGTTCTTGCCGATGTGGATCCCCATGGCATCCGGCCGCACCGTGACGCAGACGCCGATGTCTCCGTTGCCCAACAGCAGTCCCTCGAAGAAATCGGGCGTCGGCTGCGTGCGAATCAAGGGGTGCCGCCGGGCAAGCGCCACTGCATCCAGCGGCAGGCCCGCACCGCGCCCTTGCGGCGCTCCGGCCGCGGCCGCACCGGCGGCTCCCAGGAAAACTCGTCGTGTCGGCTTCATGGCAACTCCCTTTCAGACTCCGCGGGGCGGGTGGCCCTTCTCTGCTGAATACCGCCTCAGCATGGCGCGCTTGGCGGGCGGCACCAGCGGCTCCCAATCGAGTAGCGGCTTGGGCGCGGGGACATTCCCGTTCGTGCGAAAGCGCAAGGTGACAATCTGCTGGGCTCGAACCGGGAATTCGTAGCGCGGCCCGCCGCTCAGAGGCTTCGCTTCGCCCCCGGTGAGGTTCGTAAGCGCCGCGCCGCGGTGCGGCAGCGCCAGTGTCACATGCGCCGTTCCAGGCCGGCCGGTGCACTCAGCCAGGCGTACTTCCAGATACTCACGGTCGCGACGCATGGCCTCTACAATCACGTTGCCGCTCGTCCCCAGGAACGAGACCGGCCGGGTGCCGCCGCCTTCCACCGGATACGGAGGGCAGTTGTACTCCCACGCCATTTGCGGAATCCTGGCCGCTTCCCACGATCCTTCGTGGGCAACGACCGCGTACTCCAGAATGTGGCGCCCTTCTCCGGAGAGCCATGGGTTCGGATACCCGTAATACTTGTTGGTCGTGTTTAGCAGAAAGATCAGCGGTGTCTTGCCGGTCAATTCGCGGCCGCTCAAGCCGCGATCGAAGATGGCGAAGCCTCCGTCTCTGACCAGCGTGCAGTGCGACCAGCGCACGGCGGGCACGATGCCCTTGCTCCACCCGGGGAGCGCCTCCGTAGGCTCCGGCCACGCGCCGTGCGTAAAGCCATACGGTATGCCGCGGCGCACTTCCGTTACCTCTTGCGCCAGGGGGAACTCGGCCACCACCACCGTGCGGTCCGGAACGTCGTTCAGCGTTGTCTCGAAATCGATGCGCGGTGAGTCGTGGTAGAAGCGGACGATCCGCCGGCAGGCTCCGCCCCCGAAGAAGGATCCCTCGCACGTGATGGTTGTAGCCAGCGGGCCGCGAGTAGCGGAGATTCGCGCCGGCGAATCGGACGATGTGGCCAGGCGGTTGCGCTGGTCGCGAAACAGCATGAAATCGCCGGGGTCTCCCTGCTGCGTCTTCGGCCGTTCGGCGACCAGCACGTTGGCCGGACCGCCGAGCATCTCCCGCCCCGAAGGCTTCAACTTAAGAGAGATCAACGCACCACTGGCGCGGTCGATGCACGCCGAGTAGAAGCGGTTCTCGATCTGCTCCGGCAACGCAATCGGGCGGGGCGTCTCCGGTTTTGCCGTTGCCCTTCGCCCGGGTGTCAGCGACACCGCCTCAAGGGAAGGCCGGCAGAGCGCCAGATCCCCCTCCAGCGCTTCTGCCACGACCCCTGCCGGCACGGCGGACGCGGCAAGCACAACCGGATCCTGCCGCCGCCAGTTCAGCGAGTTCAACAGGGTGATACCAGCCTTCGCTCGCGCCAACGCTTTGCCCGCCTGCTGAAGCACGCTCCGCGACGCCGCGTCCACGTGATGGAAGCGGTCCGCGGCATCCCACGATGCTTCGTGTTCGAATACCATGCCGCCCGCCGCGCCCCACAGCGTGTTGCGATCCATATTGAGAAACATCTGGAGCCAGGAGTGGTAAAGGGACTCCGCCGGGTAGGCATAATCCGCCGTCAGGCTCGCCGCCGCGGCCAGCATTTCGGCCGCCTGCAACGCGTGTTCGCAGCGCCGGTACGCCGTCTTTACCTTCGGGCACTCGATCCAGAAGGAGTGGAAGAAGTAGCCCGTTCCGCCGCGCATCACGGGGATCTGTAACGTTCCCGCTTTCAGTTGGGGAGACACCTCGTCCAGGTACTTGGAGAGAGTCGTGAAGCGGAACTCGGTCGATGCGTCGATGGCTTTCCACTCGTTGAGGAAGGCGGAGGGGTAATCGCCGCGCTTGGGCGCCAGGTTGTAATCGCCATTGCCGCCG
>CAIRBY010000955.1 GCA_903876865.1 uncultured Acidobacteriia bacterium | reverse complement strand
GGATGCCTGCCCTGCGCCCCTTCGTCCAGTTCGACGTTCGCCGTCCCGATTGCCAGCCTGCCGCCGTCGCTCATCGCGTCCCGCGCGTTCACCGCCAAATTCATAATCACCTGATGGAATTGGTCCGGGTCGGCCATCACCAGCCCGAGGGCGGCATCCAATTTCGTCACTACCTCGATGTTCTCGCCGATCAGGCGTTGCAGCATCGGCACGCACTCCCCTACGATCACATTCAGATTCGTCGCCCTCGGCTCGATTACCTGCTTGCGGCTGAATGCCAGCAATTGCCTGGTCAGCCCGGCAGCCCGCTCCCCTGCCTTGTTGATCTGCTCGGTAAACGCGCGTAGCGGATCGGTGGCATGCAGCCGGTCCAGCATCATTCCGCTGTATCCGTTGATCACGGTGAGCATATTGTTAAAGTCATGCGCCACCCCGCCTGCCAATCTGCCCACGCTTTCCAGCTTCTGCGCCTGTCGAAACTGCTGTTCCAGGTGCAGCCGCTCGGTGACGTCGCGCTTCACCGCCACGAAGCCCGTCGTATGCCCGAACCCATCGCTGATCGGGGAAATGGTCGCCTCCTCTTCGTAGAACGAGCCATCCTGCTTCTTGTTGATCAGGTGCCCCCGCCAGACCTTGTTCTGGTTCAGCGTGGTCCACAACTCCGCGTAGAACTCCGGCCCGTGCTTCCCGGATTTGAGCAGTCTCGGATTCTGGCCCAGCAACTGCTCCCGGGAATAACCCGTGACCTTCTCCACCGCCGGATTGCAGTATCGGATCACACCCTCCGTGTCCGTAACGATAATCTGTTCCTCCGCGTGTTCGATCGCAATCGAAAGGCTGGCCATCGCCGCTTCCGATTTCTTTAACTCGGTGATGTCGATCGTGGTGGAAATCGCACACTGCTTTCCGTCCAGTTCAATCCTCTCCGTCGATAACAGGCCCGTCCGGATCTCGCCACCCTTGCAGCGGAGACGGTATTCGAAGTTGCGAACCCCTCCATCGGCCTCTAGCAACTTCATGCCGCGCGCCAGTTCCTCGGGATCTGCCCACAATCGCAGCTCCTGCGAAACACGCCCAACCACTTCCTCGCGCCGGTAGCCGGTCACTTCTTCAAAGGCCGCATTCACGTCGAGAATCGTGTTCCCGCCTTCATCCGGCCGGAACAGCGCCATCATCGCGGGATTAGACCGGAATGCCGTCGCGAACTTCCTATCGGATTGCAGCAGCGCTCTCTCGGCACGCTTTCGCCCGGTGACATCCCGTAGAAACGCCACCATGCGTCCGCCATCCAGGGGTTGGTAGTTGACGCTCACTTCCACTTCAAAGATGCTGCCATCCTTGCGCCGGTGCCGCGATTCGAAACGGTCCTGACCCAGCGCCGCCACGGTCTGCATGTGGGCCTCGGTGTCGCGATCCGATTCCTCAACCTCCAGATCGCTAATCCCCAAACCCAGCAATTCCTCCGCGCGATAGCCGCTCATCCGGCAGTACGCCTGGTTCACCTCCAGCAATCGACCCTGCAAATCCGCCAGCCAGAAACCGTCCATCGCCGTCAGAAGAATCGTGCGGTGCCGCTCTTCGCTCTTCCGCAAAGCCTCCTCCGCAAGGTTGCGCGCGCTGATGTCCTCCAGAAAGCCTTCGCTGTAGAGCAGGCGTCCATCCGCCCCACTGACCTTCCGGCCATTCAGTGAAACCCAGACCGGCGTCCCGTCCCGCCGCTTTAACAGGCACTCGAAGCCGCGCACGACACCATTCTTTTCCAGCAGCCGCAAGTAACGCAACCGCTCCTCCGGGTCCAGCCATACCTGCCGCCCGGAATCCGTCATCTCGGCCAGATATTGGTCCACCGAATCGTAACCAAGAGCCGCCGCCAGCGCAGGATTGGCAGTCAGGCTCCTGCCGTCTGCCGCCGTTCGATAAATCCCTTCGAGCGCACCCTCAAAGATGTGCCGGTATTGCTGTTCCGCTTCCTGCAGTCGCTTCTCGGTAGCCCTTCGCTCCGTGATGTCTTTCCCGAAAACGGAAATGCCCGTGATCTCGCCGCTCTGACGCGTCAGATTGACAGCCGCTTCAAACCTGCGGCCATCCTCCAGGACAAACTCCCCCCGGAACCCGCCTTCCGCCACCGCACGCCGGTAGTAGGCGGGCCAGCGCGCCGCTGTTTCCGGCGGTACGATCTCTTCCGATCGCATTCCCGCCGCGATCTCCACCCCGAAGCCGGTCTTGACGATGTCATAGAGCGCCCGGTTAAACGTCACCAACCGGAAGTCGAGATCCACCGACCAGATCGGGTCGCTGGTGCTTTCGATCAACGCCCGAAACAACTCTCCCGAACCTGCCTCGGTGTTGGAATTGCCAGCCCCGCCGCTCATGTTCCAGATTGTACTCCCCGTCCCGCGCCGCGCAAACTGGACTTTAGCATATTCTCATTGAAGGATGAGCCTGAACGGAGGTAGCGAGGCGGCTGGCTCCTTTCGGGTTTGGGTGTTGGAGAATCGTGGTCATCGGCGCGGTGGGAATGTGGGAAACGCGGAGCGTTTTCCAAGGGCGGTGGGCTG
>CAIRBY010000954.1 GCA_903876865.1 uncultured Acidobacteriia bacterium | reverse complement strand
TGGTGAAGCTGATTGCCTACTCCTCACTGACGGGGACGCGGATCAGCCTGCAGATGGCGCAGCAGGTTCTGAAGCATCTGGTGCACGTGCAGGAGCGGCGGATCACGATCGACGCGATCCAAAAGGTGGTGGCGGAGAAGTTCCAGATCAAACAGGCGCAGTTGAAGGAAAAGAGCAACACGAAGAAGGTGGTGTATCCGCGGCAGGTGGCGATGTACCTGGTGAAGGAGCTGACGAACGCGTCGCTGCCGGAAATCGGGAGGGCGTTCGGGGGCAAGCACCATACGACGGTGATGCACTCGATTGCGAAAATCGATAAGGATCGCCAGAGCGATCCGGAATTGAACAGATTGCTACACAGCCTAATGGATTCATTACAATGAAGTTGTTTCGTTTTCCACAGATGCACCAGGTGGGGGCATGCGGAAAAGTGTGCATATCCCGGCGAGGGGCGCGTTGCGCTCTGGTTCCCGCGGCGTAATCCTCAGCGGGACATGACAGAAAGTAGTTGAGTTTAGTATAATTTAGGTAGTCTTCAACACTTTGCACAGGCCCGATGAATGCGGTTGTTAAAGTGCATATTACTATAGCCAGCAAAGAATAGGAGCAGTCGGCATGGAATTCACCGTCAGCAAGAGCGATCTGGTACGTGAGCTGAGCCTCTCGCAGGGTGTGGTTGAGAAGAAGACCACGATCCCCATTCTTTCGAACGTGCTCCTGGAAGCGGCGGGCGACCGTCTGACCTTGACCGCGACGGACCTGGAGTTGGGCATTCGCTGCTCCTGCCCGGCGCGGGTGAAGAAGGAAGGTTCGGGCACCGTCCCGGCGAGGAAACTGCTGGACTTCATGCGTCTGTTGCCGGAAGGCGACGTGAACATGAAGTTCCTGGACAACCACTGGGCGAGCATCACCAGCGGGAGATCGAGGACCAGGATTGCGGGGATGTCGCGGGAGAGCTTCCCGGAGTTGCCGGAGATGCCGGAGCCGATCGCGGAAGTGCCGGTGAAGACGCTGGCTTCGATGATCGCGCGGACATCGTTTGCGATCTCGATGGAAGAATCGCGCTTCACACTGAACGGCGCCCTGCTGCTGATGCGGCCGGAGGGGTTGACCATGGTGGCGACGGATGGCCACCGCCTGGCATTCGTGCAGGCAGCGCCGGCGGAGAGCGGCAGCGCGGACAAACCGTTCCGTGCGCTGATTCCCAAGAAGGCGATGGCGGAATTGACCAAGTTGAGCGACGATGCGGGCACGGACGCGAAAGCGATCGTGGCGGGCGACGACAATCACCTGTTCTTCCAGGTGGGGCACCGCCTGCTGATCACGCGCAAGCTGACGGGCAACTTCCCGGATTACGAACGCGTGCTGCCCAAGGACCACTCGCTGACGGCGAAGTTGCAGAAGAGCGAGATCCGCTCCGCGATCGAGCGTGTGGCGCAATTCGCGGACGAACGTTCGCGCGCGATCCGGGTACAGTTCACCAACGGCGAAGTGCGGGTATTCTCTTCCAGCGTGGAAACCGGCGAGAGCGAAGAGAGCGTAAGCAGCGAGTACACGGGTCCGGATATCGAGATCGGGTTCAACGCGCAATACCTGCTGGATTTCCTGCGGGCGATTTCGCAGGATCAGGTGACGTTCGAGTTGAAGGATCAGAAGAGCGCCGGCGAAATGCGTCCGGCGGGCGACGGCATTGTGGATCAGTACCGGTATGTTGTGATGCCCATGCGCATCTGATGCATGGGAGTTTGAGTTTTTCGATCAGTTAAGGAACTATGCCAAACGAAGAAATTCCCGGTGGGAAAGATGTGTCCGGAAAGATGGATGTGTACGATGCCAGCAGTATCAAAGTGCTGGAGGGTCTGGAAGCGGTCCGCTTGCGTCCTGCGATGTACATCGGCTCGACGGGCGAGATGGGGCTGCACCACCTGGTTTACGAAGTCGTCGATAATTCCGTCGACGAAGCTTTGGCTGGCCATGCGCACGACATCAGTGTCACGATTCACGATGACAACTCGGTAACGGTAGTGGATGACGGCCGCGGCATTCCGGTTGGCATTCACGAAGAAGAGGGTGTTTCGGCGGCACAGGTTGTGTTGACGAAACTACACGCGGGCGGCAAGTTCGATTCGAACAGCTACAAAGTCTCCGGCGGGCTGCACGGCGTGGGCGTGAGTTGCGTGAACGCGCTTTCAGAGAAGTTCGACCTGGAGATCTGGCGCGAGGGCTTCACCTGGCAACAGGAGTACTCCTGCGGCATTCCCAAAGCGCCCCTGGCGAAGGCCGGCAAGAGCCGCAAGACCGGGACGAAGATCACGTTCAAGCCCGACTCGACCATCATGGAAATGACGGTCTTCAACTACGACACGCTGGCGCAGCGGTTGCGGGAGTTGGCGTTTTTGAACAAGGGGCTGAAGATCGTACTGACGGACGAGCGCACGGATCCGGAGAAGGTGACGGAGTTCGTGTATCAGGGCGGCATCAGCGAATTCATCCGCCACCTCAACAAGGGCAAGAGCGTACTGCACGAGAAGCCGATTCACTTCGAAGCGGACCGGGAGATGCCGGAAAAAGGCACCATCACCATGGAAGTCGCGTTGCAGTACAACGACGGCTATTCCGAAAACGTCTACAGCTTCGCCAACAACATCAACACGGTGGATGGCGGCACGCATTTGACGGGCTTCCGCACGGCGCTGACGCGCACGGTGAATGCGTTCGGACAGCAGGCGGGACTGTTCAAGGACGTGAAGGAGAATCTCTCGGGCGACGATGTGCGCGAAGGTCTGACGGCGGTGGTGAGCGTGAAGGTGCCGCAGCCGCAGTTCGAAGGGCAGACCAAGGGCAAACTGAACAGCGACATTGCGGGCTTCATGACGCAGTTCGTGAATGAGAAGCTGGGCGAATTCTTCGAGAAGAATTCCGCGGTGGGCAAGAAGATCGTCGGCAAGGCGATCGAGGCATCGCGCGCGCGGGAAGCGGCACGCAAGGCGCGGGATCTGACGCGGCGCAAGGGCGCGTTGGATTCGGGCGGGCTGCCGGGCAAACTGGCGGATTGCCAGGAGAAGGATCCGAAGCTGTGCGAGATCTTCCTGGTAGAGGGAGAGAGCGCGGGCGGCACGGCGAAGCAGGGGCGCGAACGGCGCTTCCAGGCGATTCTGCCGTTGAAGGGGAAGATCCTCAACGTGGAGAAGGCGCGCTACGACAAGATGCTCGGGCACGAGGAAATCCGCTGCCTGATCACGGCGCTGGGCACGGGAATCGGCAAAGACGATTTCGACGTGGCCAAACTGCGTTACGACAAGATCATCATCATGACGGACGCGGACGTGGACGGTTCGCACATCCGCACGCTGCTCTTGACGTTCTTCTTCCGGCACATGAAGGAATTGATTCTGCGCGGCAATGTGTTCATCGCGCAGCCACCGCTCTACCGCATCAAGAAGGGCAAGAGCGAGAAGTACATCAAGGACGAGAAGGAATTCACCAAGGAGATCATGCGGCGCGCCACGGAGAATCTCAAGGTGGAGATTCATTCCAACGGCGACGGCAAGGCCACGGCGGTGATCGAAGGGCAGGAGTTGCGCACGTTCCTGCTGAACCTGGACGAATACCAGCAGACGTTCCACAAGGTGGAGCGGCGGATGCGCGATGCGCGCGCGGTGGAAGTGCTCAGCAACGTCGAGTACAAGATCGACAACAAGGTGGAGTTCCAGGAACAGGCGAACCTGATCCCGGTGTTCGAAGCCCTGAAAGAGAAGGGGCTGAACCCGGAGATGAAAGCCGACGAAGAGCACTCGGCGTTCGCGGTGGTATACCGCGATGCCACGGGTGCGGAGCGCGCGGTGGGCATCAAACTGGCGGCGCAGCCGGAGTACAAGCGCTTCCGCGTGCTGGCGAAGACGATCGCGAAGTTCAATCTGCCGCCGTTCGTGGTGGTGAAGAACGAGCATCGGGATTCGCAGCCCAACTGGCTGGAGCTGTTGGAATACGTGATGAACGAGGGCAAGAAAGACGCCAGCGTGCAGCGTTACAAGGGGCTGGGCGAAATGAACGCCGAGCAGCTTGCCGACACCACCATGAATCCGGAGAAGCGCACGCTGTTGCAGGTGCGCGAGGAAGACGCCACGGAGAGCGAGATCATCTTCTCTACACTGATGGGCGAAGACGTCGAGAGCCGGCGCAAGTTCATCGAAGAGAACGCGCTCGACGTGAAGAACCTCGACATCTAAGCGTATTGGCCACAGGCGAACACAGATCAACCTAGCTCGGCAAGCCGCAAATCGCGTGGTGGCCGGGTCGGCGTAGGTTCGAGGTCTTCGTAGCGCAGGCATTTTTGCCTACGGGAAACAGGCCGCTGAGACGAAGCTCGGCGCTGCAGGCAAGAATGCCTGCGCCACGAGTTCCGTCGCTTCTTCGCGGGCTGCGCTGAAACGAATGCCTAGTAATACGGAAAAGACAAAACCGTTATCCTGGGGCTAAAAAATTTTTTGCGCCTTCGGCGCGACTCGGCGCACGTCTTCCAGCAGGATTACCATATCGCGGCGGGTGGTGCGGTAGTTGAGGACGCAGGCACGCAGGGCGAACTTGCCGTGCACGCGGGCGTTTGAGACATAGCTGCTGCCATCGTGCTGCAGGGCGAGCAGCACCTTCTCATTGAGCGCGTCGAGATCGCCGGTGTAGTCCGCGGGGCGATAGCGGAAGCAGACGATGGAGAGATCGACGGGCGCGAGCAATTCCAAGTCTTCGCTTACCTCAATCAGCGAGGCGCAATAGCGGGCGCAGGCGATGTTCTCTTCGATGGCTTCAGAGAGCGCGGCGGTGCCGGCGGATTTCAATAGCAGCCAGAGATCGAAGGCGCGGAAGGGGCGGGAGAGCTCCGGACCGTAATCCCAGAAGGCGAAGGCCTCATCGTTCTCCAGGCCGATGACGCGGATGTACTCGGCGTTGGAGGTGAAGGCGGCGCGGGCGGTGGCGGGGTCCTTGTAGAGGACGCAGCCGCAACCGACGGGGAGATAGAGCCACTTGTGGGGATCGAGAGCGATGGAATCGGCGTCGCCGATGCGGGCGAAGTAGTCGCGGGCGGAAGGGGCGAGGGCCGCGAAGCCGCCATAGGCGGCATCGACGTGGAGCCAGAGGGCGTGTTCGCGGGCGAAATCGGCGATCTCGGCCAGGGGGTCCATGGCTCCGGACCCGGCGGTGCCGGCGCTGGCTACTACACAAAATGGCAGATGGCCGGCGGCGCGATCTTCCCGGACGAGGCGTGCGAGATCAGAGACATCCATGCGCAAGCCGGCGGTGGTCTTGACCTCACGAAGATTGGCTGCGCCGAGGCCGAGCATGGCAGCGGCTTTGCGGATGGAGAAGTGGGCCTGCCCGGAGGCGTAGAGGCGGAGTTGGGGCGCACCATGGAGTCCATCGCGGAGCACGTTGGGGAGCGCGGCGGAGCGTGCGGCGGCGATGCCGGCAAAATTCGCCATGGAGCCGCCGCTCACGAGCAGACCGGAGCCCGCGTGGGTGAGGCCGAGCATCTGTTTGAGCCAGCGGATCACGAGCCACTCGATTTCGGTGGCGGCGGGCGCGGAACGCCATCCGGTGACATTGGTGTTGAGTGCGGAAGCGATCATGCTGCCGAGTGCGGCGACGGGCACGCCGGGGGAGGCCACGTAACCGAAGAAGCGCGGGTGGGCGCTGTGGCGGCTGAAGCGGGCGATGACATCGCGCACGGTATCGAGCAGGGTGTCGAAGGGTTCGCCCGTGACGGGGAGCGGCCCATCGAGGAGGGGGCGCAGTTTGGCGGAGGTGGTGGGCTCGAGGACTCCGCACGTGGCCAGAGATTCGTAGTAGGTGGCGACCAGGTCCAGCGCGGCGCGGCCGATTTCACGGATCTCACGGGGATCCGGGGAGAGGGTGGAGTTCATTCGGCGGGTCCGGGCTTGGGAGGCGAGGTGCGCTCGGGAGTCACGATCTGGCGAACGGCGCCCACCGGGATCACCTGCATCTGCCTGGTGACGGCTTCGTAGAAGAAGAGATAGTGGCCGGTGGTGGCGACGAGGTAGCCTTCGGGCGATGGGGTGCCGGAAGCGGCGCCGAACTGTTGAAACTCCAGGCGGACGCGGGGTTCCTCACCGGCGCGAATGAGCTTGGCCTCATGGGTGGAATAGAGCTGGGTGCAGAAGAAGAAATAATAGAGCGCCCCGAGCGGAGGTGCGATCAGGCGGAGTCTCCGCCTGGCGGGCGAGGCGGCGGCGCGCCACGCCGTGAATCGCTCCGAGAAGTGCTGCCCCAGCATCATCAATCCAAGTCCCAGCGCGGGAATCGCAGCGGAGAGCACGATGAAGCCGAGGACAACGGGATGGCGGAGGCCGGCCATGAGGAAATCTTCCGGTTCCGCGTAGGTCAGGAAGTCGATATGGAAGGAGCGTAAGAGCAGGGTTTCGAAGACAACGCCCACGAAGGAGAGCAGCACATAGCCGATCGTGAGGACGAGACCGAGGTGGTGGGCCGCGCGCTCCAGCATGCCGAGCGGAGTGGAAGTATCCCCGTGGGAGGCACTGGCTGTGTGGCCCAATCCGCCGTGGCTCATCGCTTATTTGATCTTTTCGTCTTTCTCGACTTTGCCGTCGCGCACGTGGATGACGCGGTGGGCGTGGAGGGCGATATCGTGTTCGTGGGTGACGAGCACGATGGTGTTGCCCTGCTGATAGAGGCGTTCGAAGAGGGCCATGATCTCGTTACCGGTGGCGGTATCGAGGTTGCCGGTGGGCTCATCGGCGAGCAGGATCGAGGGGTTGTTGACGAGGGCGCGGGCGACTGCGACGCGCTGGCGCTGTCCGCCGGAGAGCTCGTTGGGCTTGTGGTACATGCGCTGTTCCAGATCGACGGCGCGCATGGCGAGCTTGGCGCGCTCGAGGCGCTGTTCGCTGCCCATGCCGGAGTAGATCAGCGGCAGTTCGACATTGTGGAGGGAGGTAGCGCGCGGCAGCAGGTTGAAGGTCTGGAAAACGAAGCCGATTTCCTTATTGCGGATGCGGGCTAGTTCATCGTCGCTCATCTCGCTGACGAGGTTGCCGTTGATGTAATACTGTCCCTTGCTGGGCGTATCGAGGCAGCCGATCAGGTTCATCAGGGTGGACTTACCGGAACCGGAAGGGCCCATGATGGCGACGTACTCGCCGCGCTTGATCTCAATATCGACGCCGCTGACGGCGTGGATCTCCTGATCTCCCATGACGTACGTCTTCCACAGATCGTAGGTGCGGATGACGATGCCGTCTTTTTTCAACTGCTCGCCGCGCTGGATCAGTTCCTTGTCTACTGCGACCGACATTCAATGGCTCCTGTGACGATGCTGCACACTATCCTACCAACGCTACAGGCCAAGGGGCCTGTCTTACTAAACACTAGGACAGGCCAGGAGGCCTGTCCTACGAAAACGACAGGCCAGGAGGCCTGGGCTACTACGACTTGGTCGGTGTTTCGGGGACCTTATTGTCTACTTTAACCTGAGTTTCGTTGACGATGGTGCGGATCACCTGGTAGGTACCGGTGACGATCTGTTCGCCTTCGGCGAGACCGTTCAGGACTTCGATATCGGTGGCGCCGGTGATGCCGGTCTCCACCTTCTTGAAAACGGCCTTGCCGCCGGAGACGACGAACACGCCCTGCAGCTCTTCCTTCTTGGCCTTTTCGGCGACGGGGTCGAGTTTCACGGGGGTGGCGGGCGCCTTGCCATCGGCTGGTTTGGGCTCCAACTGGCCCTTCTGGCGGACGGTGAGCGCCTGGATCGGGATGGTGAGCGCGCTCTTGCGGATGGCGGTGGTGATCTTGGCGGTGCAGGAGAGGCCGGGGCGGACTTCGTCGGGCGGATTATCCATGGCGATGACCACCTTGAAATCCTTGGCTTCCTGGCTGGAGATGGCGCTCTGGCTGGCGGCAACGCCGGTGGAGCGCAGGATCGCGGTATTGCCGATCTCGATCACGTGGCCTTTGAAGACCTTGTTGGGAATGGCGTCGATGGTGATATCGGCGACCTGATTCAATTTCACGTTGACGATATCGGTCTCATCCACCTTCACTTCGGAGGTGATGAGAGACATATCGGCGATGGTCATGAGGGTGCTGGCGGCGGAGTTCTGGATGCCGGGGACCACGGTTTCACCCTGCCGGACGGGGAGGTTGGTAACGACACCATCGAGGGGCGCGTAGGCGTTGTGCTTCTGGAGAATGTCGTTGAAGCGGACGAGGCCGGCGCGGTATTGGGCGATGCGTTTCTGGGCGGAGGCCAACTGGGCCAGGGCCTGCTCGCGCTGGGCGCGGGCCTGCACGAGGCGCATCTCGCTGCCGCGCACGGTAGCGGTCTGGGCTTCGAAGGTGAACTTGCGCAGTTCAAAATCCTGCTTGGCCATGAGGTGCTCGTTAAAGAGCGACTGGCTGCGGTCGAAATCCGATTTGGCGCGGGCGAGATCGGCCTTGTCCTTTTCGATCTGAGCCTGCAGAGAGCGAAGATTCTCGTCGCTGGCTTTGACGCCGCTTTCGCTGGCGGAGGAATCGGCTTCGGCGGAGTTGAGGGTAGCGCGCTGCGCCTCCACATCGGCCTCGGGCTGGACGTTTTCGATGCGGGCGAGCAACTGTCCCTTGCGGACGCGGTCGCCTTCCTTGACCAGGATCTGCTTGAGTTCGCCCTGCGCGTTGGCGCCGATGTTGATGTAGTTTTTGGGTTTGATTTCCCCGGAGGCAGTCACGAGACTGGTGAGATCCTGCCGGACCACATTGCCGGTCTGGACGGTGACCAGGCCTTTTTTACTCAACACGGTGCTGGCGTAGACACCAATTCCGAGAGCCAGTAAGACAAAAACAACGATAAGAATCTTCCACTTACTTTTCACGGCAAAAATCTCCCTTGTTGACCTGTCACCCGTTTTAGACGCAAATTGTATGCCGGGAGTTCAATCCACTATTTTACACCCGGGAGTCCGATACCCAGTAAGACGCGCGAAGCCTGTGGAAATTAGCGCCAGTTGATGGATTGGGGAGGGGTATTTTCGCACTGCATGGAATCGGTGACGCCGCTGGCGAGCTGGGCGCAGGCGTTGGTGACGGCGGTGCGGAGGGCCTCCTGGCGGTTGCGGGCGGAGGCGGTGCGACAATCGCTCTGGCCGCGAAAGGCCATGCAGACCTCAACGCGGACGCGGTCACCCTGGAAGGTGGTGGAAATCACGAAGGCCAAAAAAATCGCCACAAAGGCAACGGCAAGCAGGATGGTGCGCTTCTTCTTGTTCACGCGAAAAAATTCCCCATGCGGCGGAACTTGTCATAGCGATGTTCGACCAGCTGTTTCGCATCCAGGGGCGCGAGCTCGGCGAGGCAGCGGAGCAGGTGCTCGCGCAGGAACTCCGCGGCGGCATCGGCATCTTCCTGCGCGCCTCCGGGAGGCTCGGGGACAATGCCATCGATCAGTTTCAGGTTCAGCAGATCCGGGGCGGTGAGGCGGAGCGCGGCCGCGGCCTGCTCGGCCTTGGCGGAATCGCGGTAGATGATGGCGGCGCAACTCTCCGGGGAGATCACGCTATAGACGGCATTTTCCAGCATCAGAACGGTATTGCCGACGCCGAGCGCGAGCGCGCCGCCGGAGCCGCCTTCGCCGATGCAGACGACGATCACGGGTACGGGGAGGCGGGCCATTTCACGCAGATTGCGGGCGATGGCTTCGGCCTGTCCGCGCTCCTCGGCATCGATGCCGGGGTAGGCGCCGGGGGTATCGAGGAAGGTCAGGATGGGACGCCCGAACTTGGCCGCCATCTGCATGACGCGTAGCGCCTTGCGATAGCCTTCGGGTTTGGGCATGCCGAAATTGCGGTAGAAGCGCTGTTTGGTATCGCGGCCCTTTTGTTCGGCGACCACCATGACGGGGCGGCCTTCGAAGTGGGCGGAACCGGCGACAATCGCGGGATCGTCGCCAAAGGCGCGGTCGCCGTGAAGCTCCTGAAAGTCCGTGAAGAGGCGCTCGATGTAATCGAGCGAATGCGGGCGTTTCGGGTGGCGGGCGAGTTGCACGCGGCGCCATGCCGGATGGCTGGCCGCATCCGGAGCGGTCTGGCCGTTTTGCAGTTGCCCTGCGAGGATGTCTTCGGAGTCCACTCTTGCTATCTTAGCAGCGCGGGAGTGTGTGCTTGTGGCCGGCTGGCGATTTGACAGCATCCCGGCATTCCCCTAATCTTGATAGAGATTGGATAATCTCACCCGTTTCGAAGCCGCCACGGCTTCGGAGGTACTTTCGTGGGCCATCGATCGCTTCGGAGCCTCCTTTGCGATTGCCACCAGCTTTCAGAAAGAAGGCATGGTGATATTGGACCTGGCGTCGCGGTTCACCTCCGAGGTGCGGGTCTTCACGCTGGATACGGGGCGGTTGCCGGACGAGACGTACGGCATGATGGAGACGATCCGCAAGCGCTACGGGATCGTGGTGGAGATTGTATTTCCGGAAGCGGCGGAAGTGGAACAACTGGTGACGCTGCACGGTCCCAATCTCTTTTATTCGAGCGTTCAGGCACGGCAGCGCTGCTGCGATCTGCGCAAAGTGCGTCCGCTGGCGCGCAAACTGGAGACACTGCAGGCATGGGCGGCGGGGTTGCGGCGGGAGCAGACGGAATCGCGCGCGGGGGTCGGCAGAGTGGAACGGGAGGCGGGCGGGCGGTTGAAGCTGCACCCGCTGGCGGATTGGAGCACGGCGCAGGTGGAGGAGTATATTGCGCGGCACGGGGTGCCGCTGCATCCGCTGTACGCGAGGGGGTATACCAGCATTGGCTGCGCGCCCTGCACGCGCGCGGTGGAGGCGGGGGAGAGCGAGCGGGCGGGGCGCTGGTGGTGGGAAGAGGATGCGAAGAAAGAGTGCGGCATCCACTTCGCGCCGGACGGCAGGGTGCGGCGGGCGGGCGCTGCGGAAGCGGCGGCAGAGACGGAGGCGAGCGAGATGCACAAGGGATTTACGCTGTGGTTCACGGGACTGAGCGGCGCGGGCAAGAGCACGATCTCGCGGGCGCTGGAACTGAAACTGCGCGCGGCGGGCGCGCGGGTGGAAGTGCTGGATGGCGACGTGGTGCGCACGCACCTCTCCAAGGGTCTGGGTTTCAGCAAGGAAGACCGGGATGAGAACGTGCGGCGGATCGGCTTCGTCTGCGAACTGCTGGCGCGCAACGGGGTGATTGCGATCGCGGCGGCGATCTCTCCCTATCGCGAGGTGCGGGATGAAGTGCGGGCGCGGATTCCGAACTTCGTGGAGGTATTCGTGGAGTGCCCGGTGGAAGTGCTGGCGGAGCGCGACGTGAAGGGGCTGTACAAGAAGGCGCTGGCGGGGGAGTTGCAGAACTTCACGGGAATCAGCGATCCGTACGAAGCGCCACTCTCCGCCGAAGTGACGGTGAATTCGTCGTTTGAGACGCCGGATGAGAGTGTAGAGAAGATCTGGGCTACACTGGAACGTTTAGGTTTGGTTCTCTTTGATCGATCTCCACTCACACACGAATGAATCCGATGGCACCTGTTCGCCCGCGCAGCTTGTAGAAGAGGCTGTGCGCGCCGGGGTCACAACGCTCGGCATCACGGATCACGACACTTTCAAGGGCTATGACGCGGCGGTTCCGGTAGCCGCGGGGGCCGGGGTAGAACTGATCTGCGGGATTGAGCTCTCGACGAAGCTGCACGGGCATTCGGTACATTTGCTCGGGTACTTTCTGAACGGCGGCAAGCTGGAAGAGTTCCGGGCGTGGGTCATCAGTCAGCAGGCGGCGCGGCGCGACCGCAATATCCGGTTGGTGGCGCGGCTGCAGGAGCTGGGGTTTGCGATCACGCTGGAAGAAGTGGAATCGCGCGGCAAGGGGATGACGGGGCGCCCGCATTTCGCGCAGATTCTGGTGGAAAAGGGCTACGTCAAGAATCTGCGGCAGGCGTTTGACGAGTATCTGGACGAATCGGCGAAGGGGTACGTGTTCCGGGAGGAGCCGAAATTCGCGGACGCGGTGGGGCGGATTCGCGCGGCGGGGGGGATCGCGTCGCTGGCGCATCCGGTGCGTGTGAAGGGCGATGTGCCGGCGCTATTGCCGGAGTTGTGCGCGGCGGGGATGAATGCGATCGAGGCGTACCACAGCGATCACACGGCGGCGGATACGGAACTCTACCTGGGGCTGGCAGAGCGGTACGGGCTGGGGGTGACGGGCGGCAGCGATTTTCACGGCGCGGTGAAGCCTGATGTCACGCTGGGGCGCGGCGCGGCGGGCAATCTGCGAATCCCAGAGGATCTGGTGGAGAAGCTGCGGGGGTAGCGGTGGTGCGGCGAGTTGGGGTTCACGCAGAGGCGGAACGGCGATTTCAAGAGCTTTGGTGAGGGAAGGTCTCGTTCTCTGGGGTGGGAGTTGGCAGGCGGAAGCGCCTGCCCTACCGAGGTGGTATCGGAGCAAAGGCGATTGCACGCAAAGGCGCAGAGGCGCAAAGAAAGGCCGAGGCGGAAGGGAGCAGGTCCGGATTTTGAATTTCTTTGCGACTTTGCGACTTTGCGTGGGACGATTTTCGGAGCTTTGGTGAGGTGAGGGAAGGTCTCGTTCTCAGGGGTGGGAGTTGGCAGGCGGAAGCGCCTGCCCTACCGAGGTGGTATCGGAGCAAAGGCGATTGCACGCAAAGGCGCAGAGGCGCAAAGAAAGGCCGAGGCGGAAGGGAGCAGGTCCGGATTTTGAATTTCTTAGCGTCTTTGCGTGAGACGGTCTGCGGGGCTTAGCGTTGGCGGACGTAGGCTAGGGCGACGACTTTTCCCGAATCGGGGGAGAGTACGGCGGACATGATTTCGGCTTCGGCGCCCTCGATGGTGGTCTTGGAACCGGCTTCGGGGAGTTCCTCACCTTCGAGTTCGACGCGCTGGAGGGTCTTGTTGACGCGGCCCTGGGCGCGGATGCGCTCCACGATCTCCTGCCCGAGGTAGCAGCCCTTGTTGAACGAGACGGCGTGCATCTGGGCGGTCTCTTGCGGGAGCGACGTGTCGCGGATTTCTTCGCCGTAGCGCGGCCTGCCGTTTTCGATGCGGACGGTGCGCGCCTCTTCGGGAGTGGCGGCACTCGCTCCGCCTGTCTCGAACTGGCGCTGCAGGGAAGGTTCATATACGGCGGGGCAATAGAGGCGCACGCCGGGCTGTCCGGTGAAGGTGAGGGCGGCGACGGTGATTTCGTCCCAGGGCTGGTGGGCGAAGGCGGCCTCTGGGGTAGGCCCGCCGAAGTGCGAGAGCATGGCTGCGGCGCCGGGACCTTCGAGGCCGATGCAGGCGGTCTGCGCGGTGACGTCCTCGAGTTCCACCTGGTCGGCGATGATGTAGCGCTTGATGAGCTGGTAGACCTTCTCGCGCAGTTCGGGTTCGGTATCGATCAGGAAATGATCTTCGAAGCAGAGGAGAACGAGATCGGCCTGAATGCGTCCCTGGGGATTGAGCAGAAAGGCGTAGCATCCGCCGCCGGGGGCCAACTTCTTGACTTCGTTGCTGGTGATGTTGTGGAGCAGGCGGGCACGATCGCGTCCGCGCACCACGATCCGCCCGCGGGCGGAGAGATCCAGCCACGCCGTACCCTGGCGCAGTGCCTGATAACCTTGACTCATCCTTCCAGTTTAGGCGATCCCCTTCAGGTACGCCGAGATCAGCAGGATCGTGACGCCGGAAAACGCGGCGCCGAACAACTGGCGGGCGCGGCGGTGGTTGTGCGGAGCGGAGGTGAGAATGGCCACGCTGAAGACGTGGAGGGCGAGCAGAAACTTGATGCCGAAGAGAGCGTGGTAGAGCGCCGTGTGTCCCGGGTTGGTGAGGAGCTTATAGGCGCCGGCGAGAATCAGGCCGGCCATAGCCGCGAACATGACGGGGCGGAAGCGCGCGGCGGCGTGCTCCTCCAAAGTAGCCCTGGCGTCGGCGGAGAGGGCTGAGGCAGCGGGCAGCATCACGAAGCGGGCATAGAAGATGCCGCCGATCAGGGTGACCGCCGAAGAGATATGCACCCAGCGCATGAGTGTGGTTAACGTTTCGCCCATATCCGTGAGTATCTCACTACTCTATATACTGGCGTTATGATCCACGAAATTCTACCGGTAGGAATGCTACAGTGCAACTGCTCGATTTTCGGGGACGAGAGCACGCACGAGGCGATCGTGATCGATCCGGGTGACGAGATCGTGAGCATTCTGGAAGTGGTGGCGCGGCACGGGCTGAAGGTAAAGGCGATCGTGATCACGCATGCGCACATCGACCACATCGGCGGTGCGCAGAAGCTCAAGCTCGCGACCGGGGCTCCGGTTTATATGAACGCGAACGATGTGGAGTTGCAACAGATGATGGACGTTCAGGCGGGTTGGCTGGGGGTGGCGACACCGGAGGCGGTGGCAATCGACGTGGCGGCGAAGGATGGCGATACGCTGAAGTTCGGCGCGACGGAGATGCATGTGCTGCACACGCCCGGACATACGCAGGGCAGCATCTGCCTGTGGATGCCCGCGGAGGCGAAGCTGGTGGCGGGGGACACGCTCTTCCGCGGCGGCATCGGACGCACGGATCTGCCGGGTGGAGACGGGCGGCAGATCCTGGTATCGATCCACGAGAAGCTGCTGGGGCTGCCGGGGGAAACGGTGGTGTATCCGGGGCACGGGGAGAGCACGACCATCGCACGCGAAAAACGCAGCAACCCGTTTTTGTAAGAGTTAGATTTGATAAAGTAAAGCTAGCGTTACCAAGCAGTTATAGGACTTTATCCTTTGAATTCACAGTCGCCATCCGCGGGTCCGCTCGCCGCCAGCTTCCGCGACCCCGCGGGCAGCCTCTTCCCCTACCAGGGCCGCATCCTCCGCATCGTCAACGCTCTCGGCGCCGCCGACCTGAGCGCTTTCCTGGCCTCGCCCTCCGGACAGAAGCTGATGGCCTCGGGCCGCGTGGTGCCCACCCGCGCGCTCAATGACGCCGAGTGCGCCGCCCTGCTCTCTGACCCCGCCGTGCGCGAACTCTACGAATCGCGCGGCGGCCAGATGATCCTGGAGCACGAGCGCATCGATTTCCCCAGCTTCCCCTACGAGTGGACGGCGGAGATGCTACACGCCGCCGCGCAGCTTACCCTGGACCTGGCGCGCGAACTGCTGGCCGATGGCCTCGGCCTGAAAGACGCGACGCCGTACAACGTACTGTTCCGCGGTCCGGAACCGGTCTTCATCGACGTGCTGAGCTTCGAGCGGCGCGACGCGGGCGATGCCACGTGGCTGCCCTACGCGCAATTCGTGCGCACGTTCCTGCTGCCGCTCTTGGCGAACCAGACCTACGGGTTGGGGCTCGACCAGATTCTGATGACGCGGCGCGACGGGTTGGAGCCGGAAGAGGTGTACCGCTGGAGCAAGCCGCTGCAGCGGCTGCGGGCGCCGTTCTTCAGCCTGGTCTCGATGCCCACGTGGCTGGGCGGGAAGCAGAAGCAAGGGGACGCGTCGATCTACGAGAAGAAGCTGTTGAAGGACACGGCGAAGGCGCGCTTCATTCTGGATAGCGTCTTGAACGGGCTGGGCAAGAGCCTGAAGGGGCTGGCGCCGGTGAGCGGGAAGAGTTCGGTGTGGTCGGACTACATGACGGTGAACAACAACTACACCACCGATCACTTCCAGGCGAAGCAGCGGTTCGTGGGGGAGGCGCTGGCGGAGTATCCGTCGCGGAATGTGCTGGACGTGGGGTGCAACACGGGGCACTTCAGCGCGATTGCGGCGCGGAGCGGGGCGAAGGTGGTGGGGTTGGATTACGACCCGGTGGTGCTGGGGGAAGTGTGGCGGGCGGCGCGTGGGGAGAAGCTGGAGATTCTGCCGCTGGCGGTGAATGTGACGCGACCGAGCCCGGGGACGGGGTGGCGGAACCGGGAATGCGCGAGCTTTCTGGATCGGGCGGGGGGGAAGTTCGAGGCGGTGCTGATGCTGGCGGTGATTCATCACATGCTGGTAACGGAGCGGGTGCCGCTGGAGGATATCCTGGAGTTAGCGGCGGAGTTGACGACGAAGCTGCTGATCATCGAGTATGTGGCGCCGGAGGATTCGATGTTCCGGCGGTTGACGCGGGGGCGGGACGAGTTGCATAAGGGCTTGACGGTGGAAGTATTCGAAGCGGCGTGCGGGCGGTATTTCGAGATCGTGCGGTCGCAGCAGGTGGAGGGCGCCACACGGCGGCTGTATCTGCTGCGGAAGCGGAGTTAAGTGATGCGCCGCGATCTGCTGGCCATCCTCTCTTTTGCCAACATCTGCTACCTGAGGATGTGGTCGGAGCGGCTTACCTACACCCATGCGGATACCTTCCTCATGGTCACTCCCCCGCCACCCGCGGTCTATTGTGCATTGATGGCCAACGTGCTGCTGGCCGCCGCCGCGATTTTCATCCTGAGCCGCCTCGCCAAACGCTGCTTCACCGGAGCAAAACGGCGCTACCTGGAAATGGCGATCGTGATCGGACTCTGCTTCCCGCTCAACGCGGTGCGCGCCGTGATGGCCACGGAGTATCCGTATCTCAAATCGCCGCTGATTGCGCTGCTGGGTTGGCGCGGCATGGTGCTGTTAGGCGTGTGCCTGCTGGTTGCGGGCGCAATTGCCGTGTTTTACTATCATCGCCAGGTCTCGCGCGGCGTGGTCACGGTGCTGCGCGCACTCGCTCCCTTCTGCCTGGTGACGTTCGGGCAAGCCGCCTGGCGGGCGACCCACTACGATGCGAGCGGCTACGCCAATAATCCGACCGTGCCGCTGACCGCGCCGGCGAAGCAACTCCCGCGTGTGGTCTGGTTCATCGCCGATGAGTGGGATTACCGCCTGACTTTTGAGAAGCGCGACCCCACCCTGGACCTGCCCGAATTGGACCGCCTGCGCAAACAAGCGATCTTCTCCGAACATACCTTCCCTCCCGGGATGGAGACCCGGCTCTCCATGCCCGGCTATTTCACCGGGCGCTTCGTCAATCATGTGCGCTACGATGGGCCGCGGGAACTGCAACTGCTCTTCCGTAATCAATCCCAGGAGCGGCCGTGGAGCGCGCAGCCGAGCGTGTTTCAGCAGGCGCGCGAAACAGGCGCCAACACCGCTCTGGTGGATTGGTTCGAACCCACGTGCCGCGTCCTGACCGGTCTCAACTACTGCACCTGGCGTCCCCTCGCCATGCAGCACAACAGCACCGGCGATCACTTCACCCAGATCCTGGTCAACCAGGACCGCAGCCTGTTTGAGACCAACCTCTTTTCCCTGTTCGGGCGTTCGCTCCCCACCGAACAGCACACCCGCATGTACCACGGTGTCATGGGTGATGCCACGCAGTTGATCGGCGATCCGAACTACGCGTTCACTGTGATCCACCTGCCGATTCCACACGAGCCGCACGGCTACGACCGCAAGACCAAAACGTTCACGCTGGGAAATTCGCCCTACACCGGCTATGTGGATAGCCTTGCCCTGTTGGACCGCACCGTCGGCGAATTGCGCCAGACCATGGAGCGCGCCGGCACATGGGATTCCACCACCGTGCTCTTCACCAGCGACCACCACTATCGCCAGGATGTAATGGTTGACGGAGTCACCGACTACCGCATTCCCTACATCCTGAAACTGGAGGGACAGAAGGAAGGTGTCGCCTATTCGCCGGCCTTCAACTCCATCCTCACCGGGGAATTGCTGCTCGCGGTGCTGCGCGGGGAAGTTGCGGATTCAGCCGCCGCCGTGAGCTGGATCGACCGGAACCGCAGCCGCTTTGCCCTCCACTAATCGAGATCCGCTAGTCGAGATACCCCAATCCCTGCAGTTTTCGTGCGATGTCGTCATCGGACGCGCCCGGCTCCAGCTTCGCCAGCTCCCGCTCCAGCAAGTGTTCGATGAATGCCTCCGGTGAATCGTAGCCGCCCGCTTCGGCGCACAGCTTCACCCTGCTCCACAACGCCTTGTTCAATTTGATGGATGGTCCCATTGAATCGATGCTCCCACTATGGCCGCCTCTCTAAATCATCCCACCCAAACGCCGCTTCGTGAGCAGCGCCACCACCAGCGACACTCCGCAGAACCACCGCAGCCAGTGCCCGTGCGCCTCGGGATAACCAATCTCCACCCGCTCGATGCCGTGCGCGGAAACAGCCGTGTCCGTGCGGACCGCACGCCATTCCCCTCCCGCTTCGAGCGGCACATCGACAGTTCCGCCCGCCGCGTTCCACCGTAAACGCGTGGACCCCGCTGCCAACGGACGAATCCGCCAGCTGATCTCGCGCACCTCCAGCGCGCGCACCGCCGGACTCGTCACCGCGACCTGCGGCGGCGCTTCCAATTCCGGCACGGAGTTGCCATCCACACCCGGCGCCATCCGCACGGTCACGATGGCGTCGCGCCCCACTGCCATCGGCGCGCGGCCGTAAATCGTGTCCAGGTGCACCAGCAGCCACCCCATGGGCGCGAGCGTGAGCAGCGCGGGAAGCAGCGCCATCCGCAGATAGCGTAAATTGGCCGCGAACAACGCCCCGAGCGCGCGCCCCGACGCGCCGGGCTCTTCCGCGTACAGGCGCAGTTCCAGCAGCGCGGCCCACGCGCGTGTACGCTGCGCCTTCATGCCCGCCAGGTTGCCGGTCTTGCCCCAGACCCACAGCAGCGCCAGCATGCTCAAGGCCGCGATCACGCTCAAGCCCACGAGCGGCGGCGCCCAGCCGAACCCATTCACGAACTGTTGCAGCAACTCCGCCATGGCTCCTTCAGTACACGCTCTTGCCGATCATGTTGGCAGGCTTCGCGACGCCGAACTCCCGTAGGATCGTCGCCGTGATGTCGAAGAGTTGCGGCGTTCCCGCGCGCACTTTGCGATTGCTGAGCAGCACGCCCGGCACCGCTTCCGCCGCCATGCAGTGATCGCCGATCCACGCCCCGGTGTTGTCCTCCAGCGCCATTGCCGGCACCGCGCCCAGGGCCGTCTGCCAGCTCGCCCGGTAGCCGCGGCGGTACCCCACCAGCAGATCGGGAGCGTGCGCCAAGTTGCGGCCCGTGTAAGTGCTCTCGGGGAAGTAGACGCGCTCCACGACGTGCGCGCCCGTGGCCGGGTCGGTGAACTCCGTGAGGCGCGCGGCGATCTTCTGTAGCGTCGCCTGCCTCTCCGCCGGCGCCACCGTGCCGCCGGTTTCCCGGCCCGCCAGATTGAGATATAGCGCGTTCAGCCCGATCGCGTAGGCTGTAGTCCGCCGCCAATCCACGTGCGCGAACAGATCGGCATCGCCCGCGTTGGCGGGGTCGTCGAGCGTCAGGAAGCCCTGCTGCATCAGGAACGTGTTGAGGTGCACCGCGCGGTCGAAGGCTGCAAAGCCATGATCGGAAATCACCATCAGCGTAGTGTCGCTGCCCGCCTTCCGCATGGCTTCGCCAATCGCGCCATCGATCGCCTGATAAATTCCCAGCAGATCCGCTTCGTAGCGCCCCCAAAGCATGTGCGAATTTTGGTCCACGCTCGAGAAATAGTAGAACAGCAGTCCGTCCGAAAAGAGGTCCAGCTCCCGCCGGAACATTCGCAGGCTGTCGGAGAGCACCTGCCTGCTCTGCGCCAGAAACTCGTCCTTGCTCAACACGCCGGCGCGGTAAGCGGACGTGTCTTCCGCGATCCCCTGCGTGTAGAACGGACCCAACCCGTCTGCCAGTTCGCGCGCGAACTTCGCCGGGGTGGAGATCGGTAGCGCAGGCGCTTGCGGGTCCAGATTCACCGGGCTCACATATACCGCGAGTTCGGGGTGCGCCTGCTTCAGATACACGCGGAACATGCCGGAGACGCTCTTGAGGCCGGGAATCAGAGGGAACGCGCCGCGCACCCACTCGGACCATTCGCCCTCGCGCAATACGAAGCGCTGTCCGCCCAGATCGAAGCGCGCCACTGCCTGCGTAGGGTCCACGTGGATGGTCAATTCCACTGTAGCGGTGGCGTGGTCCCGGCGCAGCGGATTGGGCGGACCTTCCACCAGCAGCGTCGCGCGACCCTTCTCCAACGCCACCGGGACGACCCTCCCACCCGCTACCGCACGCCGCGTCTCCGCCGCATCCGTCGTGAAAAAGCTGAACGTGCCGTTCGTGCCGGCCAGGTCCGGCGTGCCCATGCCCGCCAGCGATTCGCCTTCGCACTCCGCCGGCGGGAAGTTCGCAGGCATGCGGATCACGCGCGTGGGGACGCCGTGTTCGCCCAGCAACTGCCAGAAGGCGCGCCCCGTGCGCAGCGTGCGCGCGCCGCCGCCCGTCAGCGGAATCAGATAGGGGCCAACCGGCAGCGCGTGAGTCGGCTCGGTAGTCTCCGAGAGCGACGAGGCGGGCATACGCGTCGCCGGGTCGCGATGCACGAAATCGAAGATGCCGTGGCCGCCCGGGTCCATCCCCGTAATCACGCTGCTCCACGCCACCGGACTCTGCGGCGGCACCGTGGTGGCAAGCCGCCGGAAATCGCCCTCCCCGCGCAGACGCTTCAGGTTGGGCAGCGAATCCCAGTGTGCCTCCAGGAACGCCGGGTCCATCCCATCCACCCCGATCACGATCAGCTTGTGCGCGGTCCGTGGGCCGCAAGCCGCGAGCAGTAGCG
>CAIRBY010000953.1 GCA_903876865.1 uncultured Acidobacteriia bacterium | reverse complement strand
GGTTTTGGCGGGTGCCTTGGACGGTGGTTGAGGATCCAAGATGGGTCGCACGCAAAGGCGCAAAGACGCCAAGAAGGGCAACGGCAAGAGGCATAATCCGGGCGTTTGAATTTCTTAGCGGCTCTGCGGCTTTGCGTGAAACGCTTTCAGGTTTTGGCGGGTGCCTTGGACGGTGGTTGAGGATCCAAGATGGGTCGCACGCAAAGGCGCAAAGACGCCAAGAAGGGCAACGGCAAGAGGCATAATCCGGGCGTTTGAATTTCTTTGCGGCTCTGCGGCTTTGCGTGAAACGTTTTCAGACGGGCGTTCTTACGGCCGCGGACTAGAAACCCAAGCCCATCAGCACGAAGCCGGACCAGTAGAAGGGGTGGCGGTAGATGGGGTTCTTCATCACGGCGAGCGCTGCCTGCTGCAACGCCACAGCCTTGCCCGTGGTCTTCAGGTTGCCGTGGAAGCCCAGCATCAGTTGCGTGGTGGCGCTGGATTCCACCTTCCACTGGCTGGCGACCAGGCTCGGGCTACCGGCGATGAAGAGAGCCCAGGACATGCCGATCATGCCCTCGGCGCTGCCCGCGCTGCCCCGTCCGGTTTCGCAGCCGGAGAGCACCACCAGATTGGCGCGCAGGTTGAGGTCCATCAAGCCGCGCGTCTCCAGCATGCCCGCTTCGGGTTTGCCGTCCTTGGCGAGCAGCAGGTAAGAGTTCATGGGGTTGCTGTCTTCAAAGAAGCCGTGCGCGGCGATGTGTAGCACCTGGAAGCTGCCGGTATTGCGGCGCATGTGTACCTCGTCGGCCTGTGCCGGGCTGTAGACCTGGGTATGGGCCGGGCCATAAACTTCGCGTACGCCCTCGATTTCACGCCGGGCCGAGGGCAATTGCGCGGCCTGCATGGCCAGTACCCGCGAGTTGGCGGCGCGCCGCTCGGGATGGAGCTTCTGCATCTCGTGCAGGACAGAGAGCGAGGGCGTATACGTGAGGGCGAAATCCTGGAGCAGGTAGTGGTCCGGCTCGGATTGCAGGGCCTGGAAAGGCAGCTGCCACAGGGCCTCGTCGGGCGAGAGCACGAGCGTGGTCTTGCCGCGCAACTGAGCGGCGGCGGGCGCGAGCAGGTGCCGGTAGAGCGAGAGCGCCAGCTGGCTGTAGCCCAGGTCGCGCTCTGCCACCTTGCGGCGGAAACTTCTGGCGTCGCGGAGCAGCGCGGGCAGTGGAGTGGCCAGATGATAGACGCGCAGATCGGGCGACGCACCCGCTCCGCGGGTCAGCACGAAGAGGTAGATCTGTCCCTCGGCGATCACGTATTCCAGCAGGGCGGCCTTCCGGTCGGGCAGGGAGGCGATCAGGTCCGCCGGGCGCACGGGTTCGAAGGCCACGCGCTGTACCTTGAGTTGCGGGTGCGCGGCATAGAGTTGGCTTTCAAAGGCGCGATATTCGGTGCGCGCCTTCTCCAGCAGCGCGGTCAGGTCTGCGATGCGCTTGCGGTCCGGCGAGGGGCGGTGGGATTCGCCGAGGATCTGGTCGTTGAGGCGGGTCAGCACCTGCTTGAGCGCCGATTCGCGGTCCTGATCCTGCGCGTCCATCGCCTTGGTGATGCCGCTGCCGCCATTGGCCAGCACGTCGAGCAGGGAACGGGCCTTGTGGCGTTCGGCGTAGGCGAGCGCGGCATCGGTGTGCTTCAGATCCAGCTGCAGCAGGATCATGTGATGGAAGACGCTGGTCTGCGCGTTCATGAAATGCACGGAGCCCATACGGTCGCCGGGAAGTTGCTCGCGGAGTTGTTCCGTCAGTTGAATGCCTTCGAGGAAGGCTTTCTCTGCCTCCGCGTGTTTTTCCTGGCTGTGCAGGGCCACGCCGCTGAGGTCCAGCGCGGTCATCAGCATGGCGGAATCGCCGCTCTGGCGGGCGAACTGGATGGCGGTGCGCGAGTGCTGCACGGCGGTTTCGTAGTCGCCGGTCTCTTCGGCGATTTCCCCCAGCACGAGGCGCGCGGCGTTGGCATCGGTATTGTCGCCGATGCTCTCGGCCAGTTGGATCGCTTCCTCCAGGTGGTGCGAGGCCGCGTCCAGCTGGTGGTGGTGATACTCCATGTTGCCGTAGTTGTAGGTGATGCGAACGCGCGTGTCCATCTGTTCGGGACGGGTGCAGAGCTTGAGGGCGCGATCGTAGGCGAGGCCCGCTTTGACGG
>CAIRBY010000952.1 GCA_903876865.1 uncultured Acidobacteriia bacterium | reverse complement strand
GTGAAGTGCGTATCCGTATTCGGAATCTCGGTGTTGCGTGAATCCGTCGCCGGTACCTGCGCGAATGCCGCGCCGCCCATCAGCACTACCGCCAGAACTTTCATCGTCGTCATGCTCCAAATGGCCAGACCCGTTCAATGGTCTTGTTCATCATCCAGTTCTTATCCTCGGCGTTGAGGAACTTCATCTCGTCCCGCACCACCTGCAGCGCGCGTTCGTAGGTCGAGACGTTCTCTACAATCGGCCAGTCCGTCGCCCACATCAAGCGCTCCGGTCCGAACGCCGCGTGCAGCCTCTTCACGTACTCCTGCGCGTCCAGCCACGGGTACGGCTGCTTTGAGATCGACCACGTGTGCGAGACCTTCACGAACAGCTTCGGGTAGCGCTTCAACGCGATCAGCTTCTCCAGCTCCGCCGGCTGATCGATCGGGCAATCCGCCATGTGGTCGATCACCACCGTCAGGTCCGGCAGTTTCTCCAGCAGCGCACCCACCTCCGGCATGCGCGAAATCGGCGCCAGCACCGTCATCGGCACCTTCAACTCCTCGCACCGCTTCCACAACGGCGCCATCAGCGGACCGTGAAACCAGTCGCCCGACGCATTCCCCGCCGGACTCAACCGCACTCCGCGAAAGCCCGCCGCCGTGTGCTGCGCAAGGTGATCCGGCGCCGCCGGGTCCAGCGGATCCACCCGGCACACTCCCTGAAAGGTCCCCGGATACTTCTTCAGCACGCTTGCCAGGTAGCGGTTGTCATACCGGTAATGGATCACCTGTATGATCACCGTCTTCGCCACGCCGTTCGCCTTCATCAGCGCCAGCAGCGTCTCCGGCGCCGCATCCCGCTCCGGCGCCTTCGCGCCTTCCGCGAAGGGGAATGCCGGGTCGTGCTTCCAGACATGCACATGCGGATCCAGAATCTGCGGCCCAGCCGCCATCGCATTCGCCGCCGCGCCGGCCAGTAATGTGCGTCTCGTCAGGTCAGACATAGATCGATTCCAGCGTATCCACCACGTACTTGCCGCAGCGCTCGTAGCTCACCCGCGGACCCTGCTTCGCCACATCCAGATCCACGCACAGCCAGCCCTTGAAGCCGATCGATTGCAGCACGCGATGGCAGCCCGGAAAGTCCACCCCGCCATCGCCCAGATCGCAGATATCGTCAATCCACTTGCCGCTGAACTTGCGCGAGTCCTTGTAATCCGCCAGCATCAGCCGGCTCTTGTGCTTCTCCAGCGTCTTCACCACGTCGCATTCCGCCAGGAACAGATGCGCGGTATCGGGCGAGAACGAAAACAGTTTCGGATCCGTCATCGCCATGCAGCGGTCCACCTCTTCCGAGGTCTGCACCATCTGCCCCATGTGATTGTGCAGGCCCGCGCGGAACCCCATCTCGCCCGCGGTCTCGCCAATCTTGTTGAAGCACTCGCACATGCTCTTGAAACTCGCCTCCGTGAGATTCGTGCGGTTCGGCGAGAACACCACCAGCCGGTTCGCGCCGAATTCCTTGAGGAACGTCATCGCCGTCTTCGCCGCCGCGACCACCTCCGTGTGCTTCGCCGGATCGTACGTCGCACCGTTGAACGAAATCGTGATCACGTGGCAGTCCCGCTTCGCCAGTTCCTTCTGCAGCGACGCCACCGTCAAATCGTACTTCTTCAGAATCGCCGGGAACTGCGTCAT
>CAIRBY010000951.1 GCA_903876865.1 uncultured Acidobacteriia bacterium | reverse complement strand
AGGGAGGGTAAGATGTGGTATGCGGGGCAAGAGGGTATGTTGGGCAAGAGGGTATGCGGGACGAGGGGGTATGCGAGGGGGTATGCAGGGCAAGATGGTACCTATGTGGGGCAAGAGAGGGTATGTGTGGCAAGAGGGGAAGCGAGGCAGGTGGGATGCGGGGCAGGTGGGATGCGAGAGGGTATAAGGACGAGAGGGCATGCAGGGAAGATCGAGGGTATGCTAGGCAGCTAGGGCGAGGGGGCGATTTTGGCGGTGGGACGATGGAGACCGATGAAGGTGGCGAGGTCGTCGAGGATGGAATAGGCCACCGGCGTGACCAGCAGCGTCAGCAGCAGCGAGAGGGATTGGCCGCCAATGACGACCACGGCGACGGCGCGGCGTTCTTCGGCGCCGGGGCCGGTGCCGAGCCACAGCGGCAGCATGCCGGCGACGAGGGCGAGGGTGGTCATGAGGATGGGCCGGAGACGGTCGCGGTTGCCCTGGATGATGGCCTGATCGCGCGGCATGCCCTTGGCGCGCAGCTGGTTCATGTGGTCGATCTGAAGGATGGCGTTCTTCTTGACGACGCCAAAGAGCACCAGGATGCCGAGGGCCGAATAGAGGTTGAGGGTGTTGCCCGTGATCCAGAGGGAGAGGAGCGCGAAGGGGACCGAGAGCGGCAGCGAAAGCAGAATCGTAAACGGATGCACCAGCGACTCGTAATTCATCGCGAGGATGATGTACATGAAAATCAGCGAGAGGAGGAAGGCCCAGAGAAACTCGGTGAAGGTTTTCTCAAGTTCCTTGCCGCGGCCCGTGACGGCGTAGGAATAGGCGTTGGGGAGGTTCATTTCTTCGACTGCGTGGCGGAGCGCGGCGATGCGGTCGGCCTGGGCGTAGCCGGGGGCGACGTCAGCGCGCATGTTGGCGGCGCGCTGACGGTCGAGGCGGTCGATGCGGGCGGGGATGGTGGAGTCGTGCATCCTGGCGGTGTTGGCGAAATCGAACAGCGTGCCGTCGTTCCGCGGGATGTAGAGCGTGGTGACGCCGCTGGGGGTGATGCGGTCTTTTTCCATGAGGCGGATCTGCACGTCATAGTCTTCGGAGACGACCTCGTCGTGGTAGCGGCTGATCTTTTCGTCGCCGCCGATGAGCAGGCGGATGGCGGTGCCGATGTCGTTGGCGTCCAGGCCCAAGTCGCCGGCGCGCGAACGGAGGAGGTCGATCTGGAGTTCGGGCTTGTCAAGTTTGAGGGTGGTATCAGCGCCGACGATGCCGCCGAGTTTCTGGGAACGGGTCCGCAGATCCTCGGCGTAGCCGGCGAGGGCTTTGAGGTCGGGGCCGCGGAAGACGATGTCGAGATCCTGCTGGCTGGTGCCGGTACTGAAGGAGGGAAAATTGCGGACGCCGGTGCGGAACTTGGGGTATTCCCGGGTCAAGCGGTTAAGGCGCTGGCGGATTTCCTGCATGACCTGACTCTGCGAGTAATTCCCGCGGAACGCCGCGCCGGGGTCGCCTTTGAGGGTCGAGGCAATCAGCCGCGGCAGGGACCAGATGCGTTCTTCGTGCGGCGCGATGCGCACGTAGACGTTGGCCTGGTTGACCGAGCTGAGGAACCCGCCGCCGGTGGTGGTCAGGGTGAACTGCACGCCGCGGGAGGCGCGGACTTCCGCGTCGACTTTGTCCATCGCGGTTTCCATCTCCGCGAGGCTGATGCCCTCGGGGCCGTTGACGCTGACCTGAAATTCGGCCTCGTCGACATCAGAGGGGACGAACTCCTGCTTGACGGCGCCGTAGAGCGGAATGGAGCAGGCGACGATGGCGGCGGCGAGCAGGGCCACGGCGTAGCGCCAGCGCATGGCGAGGCGAAGCATCCAGGTGTAGGAAAGGTCGATGACGCCATAGAAGCCGCCGCGGGATTTGGCATCGTGGGCGGCATCCTTGGTCCGCATGAGGCGGGCGCTCATCATGGGCGTGAGAGTGAAGCTCACCAGCAGCGAGACGAGCACGGCGACGGCGGCGGTAATGCCGAACTGGTAGAGGAAACGCCCCGAGACACTGGACATGAAGCTTACGGGGATGAAGATGACCACGAGCGAGAGGGTGGTGGCGAGGACGGCGAGGCCGATTTCCTTGGTGGCAAAGGCGGCGGCGAAGCGCGCGGATTTCCCGGCTTCGACGTGGCGCATGATGTTTTCCTGGACGACGATGGCGTCGTCGATTAGCAGGCCGATGGCGAGCTGCAGGGCCATGAGGGTCATGAAGTTGATGGTAAAGCCCATGACAGTGAGCATCATGAAGGTGGCCATGATGGAGGTGGGCAATACCATGGCGCTGATGAAGGTGGAGCGGAAGTTGAGCAGGAACGCGAGCACGGTGATGACCGCCAGCGCGCCGCCGATGAGCAGGTGGTGATAGACCTGGTGGACGGATTCCT
>CAIRBY010000950.1 GCA_903876865.1 uncultured Acidobacteriia bacterium | reverse complement strand
TCCGAGCGCGGGCAGAAAGCGGCGGATCGATTCGCCCGGCAGCGAATCCGGCGGCGCGCCGAGCAGGCGTCCGGCAGCCGAGTTGGCCCGCAGGATGCAGTGATCCGCGCCCATGGTGAGGATCGCGGCGGGGCTGGTTTCGATCAGGAATTCCAACTGCTCCTCGGCCTCGCGGCGGGCCGCCACTTCCAACTCCACGCGATGCCGCGCCTCGGCTTCGCGCTGGCTGCGCCGCGTCACCTCGCAGGAGAAGAGTCCGCTGCCGGCGAGCGCGGCGAAGATCAGAATGTCCTGCGGCAGAGACAGCGCAAGGGTAAAGGGAACGGGGTTGAGAAAGTCAGAGAGGAAGGTGCACAGCAACGCGCCGAAGACGATCTGCCACCGCGGCAACACCGTGCCCGCCAGCAGCAGGGGCAGCAGGTAGAGAAACGCGAAGGCGATATTGAGATCCACCCGCCAATCGATCAGCGCGATGGCGCCAATCAGGATTCCAGCCAGGATGACGCGCGGAAAGGCCTGTGGCGGGCTGGGAGGCATGCGGCGGTACTCGACTCATTCTATGTTGCGGCGGGCAACCGGGCCAAGTACCGGTCCCGAAAGATAGGCCGCTTGTGCCGAAAGATAGGTAGTCGCCGGACGCGCGGGCGTTGCATCCTGAAGAGAGTGCGGGAGCGGTGTATTCGCAGTCACCAAGCCCTGTCCCGCCGACCTTGTGCCATGTCCCGATGCGATACGGGTGCGCCGGAACCAGCTTGCCGGGTTCGAACTTCAGCCAATCGTAAAACTGATCGACGTAAAGTCAACCAGGCAGAGCTTCGTGTGGAGGAGAAATGCAGCGCCTGACCAGGTGCTTGTGGATGGGAATCGGTTTGCTCGCGGCTCTGCCGCACGCGGCGGTGGCGCAGACGCCCCTCACGTGGCAGCAGGTGAAAGAGCAGTTCACCGCGACCAACCCCACCCTGCGCGCCGGACGCATCGCCGTCGATGAGGCCAAGGCCCAGGAAGTCACCGCGTACCTGCGGCCCAATCCCGATCTGACCACCACGCTGGACCAACTTGCGCCCTTCAGCGGCAACCCCTATCGTCCGCTGGGCAGCGCGCTCCCCCTGCTTTCCGGCAGCTATCTGCACGAGCGCGCGGGCAAGCGCGAACTGCGTCTGGAGAGCGCGAAGAAGGGCACCGCCGTGGCCGAATCCCAACTCGCCGATCAGCAGCGCACGCTGCTCTTCAACCTGCGCTATGCCTTCGTGCAGGCCCTGCAGCAGAAGGCCGTCGTGGCCCTCGCCACGGAAAACCTGGCCTACTACGACAAGGTGCTGGCCGTGGGCGCGGACCGTTTTAAAGCCGGCGATATCGCGCAGGTGGATCTGGACCGGCTGGAGTTGCAGCGCGTGCAGTTCGAAACCGACCTGCAATCGGCGCGGGTCAATCTGCGCACCGCCAAGATCCAACTGCTCACGCTGTTGAACGACCGCACCCCGATCGACCGCTTCGATATCACCGGCGAGTTCGAATTCACGGAGCAGGTTCTGACGGCCGAAGAAGTCCACGCGGCCGCGCTCGCGAACCGTCCAGACCTGCGCGCCGCCATGCAATCGGTCGATAAGGCCAAGACCGATCATCAACTCGCGGTGGCGAACGGCTCCACCGATCCGACCTTCGGCGTGGACCTCGGCCGCAATCCCCCGATCCCGGTCTACATCGGCGTGAGCGTCACCATCCCGCTCAAACTCTTCGATCGCAATCAGGGAGAGAAGGAGCGGACCCAACTCGATATCCGCCGCAACGAGCGCCTGGAAGACGCCACGCGCGCGCAGATTTTCAGCGATGCCGATAGCGCCCTGGCCACGTGGAACAGCAGCCGCGTGCTCCTGCGCTCTTACAAAACGCGCTACCTGGCGCAGGCCACGCGCATTCGCGAGACGGTCTCTTTCGCCTACGAACACGGCGGCTCTTCCCTGCTGGATTTTCTCAACGCGCAGAACGATTACCGCAGCGTGCAGTTGAACTACCTGAATCTGGTGGGAGCGTACATGACGGCGGCGGGCCAGTTGAATATGGCCGCCGGCAGCGAGGTGGCGCGATGAAATACAGCATGTCCAATCGGATGCAACGCATGTTCCATCAGAC
>CAIRBY010000949.1 GCA_903876865.1 uncultured Acidobacteriia bacterium | reverse complement strand
CTTCAATATCTTCGAACTCCACCGGTACGTGGATTTCAGCGGGGATGAACTGCTGGTCCAGGTAGATCTGCTTGAGCAGGGCACTGAAGAACTGCGATTCCTCGAACTCAAACTGGTCTTCCCAGAAGATCTCGCGGCGGTCGACAATCTGGCCGTTGCGCAGGTGGAAGAGATTGAGCGCCACCAGCGGTGGTTCGGCGTAGACGGCGAAGATATCCACATCGTCACCGCTCGCCGCCGCCATTTTCTGACGCTCGGCGATCTCCTCCACGGTCGCGATCAGGTCGCGCAAGCCACCGGCCTCCTCGAAGCGCATGTCTTCGCTCGCCGCCTGCATGCGTGTGCGCAAATCCCTGGCGAGGTCGCTATGGCGCCCGTCGAGAAACAGGCGCACGTCGCGCACCGCGGCCGTGTAGGCGTCATCGGTCGTCAGGCCTTCCACGCATGGCCCCAGGCAGCGGTGAATATGGAATTGCAGGCAGGGCTTGGGATGGAAGCGGGTGAGATCCACCTTGCAGGAAGGCACTTGAAAATGGCGGTGAATGAAGTGCACCAGGCGATGCGCCAGATTCGCCGGGAAGAAGGGGCCAAAGTAGTTGGCTCCGTCTTTGCGCAGGCGGCGCGTTACGTAGACCCGCGGGTACTTCTCGTTGGTCACCTTCACGTACGGGTAGGTCTTGTCGTCGCGCAGCAGGATGTTGAAGCGCGGCTTGTACTGCTTGATCAGGTTGTTTTCGAGCGCGAGGGCTTCCTTCTCGTTGTCAACGAGAATGTAATCAATGTCACGAGCCTCGCTGATCAGAGTCCCGGTCTTGATGTCGGCGAGTTTATCCTCGGAAAAATAGCTGCGCACGCGGTTGCGCAGGCTCTTCGCCTTGCCGACATAGATCACTTTGCCCCCGCCGTCTTTGTAGAGATATACGCCGGGCGAAAATGGGAGCTGACTGACCTTGTCGCGAAGTTCCATCGGGGGAAGTTATAATTTAATTATGTCACGCTGTCTCGCGGCACTGCTTTTACTGGCCGTGGCGCCCGTCTACTCTCAAACCGGTCCCCAACTGAAAAAACGTGGCGAACCCGACACCACCGTCAAACAGACCGTGGATAAAGACGGTCTGCCCCCAGAGGAAGATGCCAGCATCGGCATCACCAAGGAGTACGGCTTCAACCCGCTGCAGGCGCATAAGGAAATTGCGGTCGGCAACCAGTACTTCAAGAAGGGCAAGTTCCGCGCCGCCGCCGGACGCTTCGAAGAGGCCACCAAGTGGAATTCGGGCGACCCCGAAGCGTGGCTCCGCCTCGCCGAAGCGCAGGAAAAGCTAAAGGATGTCCACGCCGCCAAGGAAGCGTACACCAAGTACCTCGCGCTCGCCAGCGACGCCAAGAACTCCGACGCAATCCGCAGGAAGATCGAGAAGATGAAGTAGCGCAGCGCTACAACTGCACGTCCATGCCGAACGTGCGCTTCATCGCGGCGACCCACTCCGCGTCCGTCATCGCGCCCCAAGCCACCCACTGTTCATCGCCCATGGAGTTGCGCCATGCCAGGAGCGGCGCCGCGTCCGGCCCCACCGGGTAGCGCAGTTGCCAGCTATCGCCCTCGATGATCCCGCGGATCGCCTCGCCCACCACATACGGCGAGACCGGCTTCTGCAAGGATGCCGCGAACATTGCGGCAATGCGACGCGCATGCGGATAGCGCGTGTCCGGCATCTGGGGCGGGCGCTTGCCGAAGATCGGTGTGGCGATCACGCCCGGCTCCACAATCGCCACCCGCACTCCGAACGCCTTCATCTCCTGCGCGAGCGCCTCGCTTGCCGCTTCCAGGGCCCACTTCGACGCCGCATACGCGGCCTGGGGCGCGGATGAAAAGCGCCCTGCCACGCTTGAGACATTCACGATGCAGCCGCTGCCGCGTTCCCGCATGCCGGGCACCACAGCCTGAATGCAGCGCAGGGCGCCGAAGTAATTGGTCTCCATGGTGCGGCGGAATTCGGAGAGCGGCAACTCCTCCACGCTCCCCGCGGTCGCGACGCCGGCATTATTCACGAGCACGTCGATGCGCCCGCCGCGTCGCAGCACTTCCGCGATGCCCTCTCGCACGCTGGCATCGTCATCCACGTCCATCGCGAGCACGGAAATCTTGAGGTTTTGCGCCGCTGTGAGGCCGAGAAGTTCCGTGGCGCTGGTTGCTGGGTTGCGCATGGTCGCGTAAACCTCGTGCCCTCCGCGCGCCAGCGTCACCGCCGTCGACAGGCCAATCCCCGTGCTACATCCCGTCACTAAAATTACACTCATCGTCCCCTCCTAGTATCGTGTTTCCAAAGTTTCGCTACTGTGCCTCCGCAAGTCAATATAAAGGTCTGGGGGCCTGCAAGAGAGTGTGACGGTGCGCCGCTTTCGATCTACCTCAGGTGGGGCGTTTCGCCTGCCAACTCTTCTGGGGAGCCAGGTTGGCAGGCGAATCGCCTGCCCTACAAATGGGCTGCGCTACCCGATGTACCGCGCGTACAAACTGCGAGCGATTCCCGTATCGCTCGTCCCCTTCACAATTGCGCGCCCGTCCGCGAACACCGTCACTTCATACGGCGCGATGACGAAGCGGAGCGCGAACTCATTCGCTCGTACATGCCCCAGCCCTTCGAGGCGGGTGGCCAACTCAATCAGATCCACCGACCTCTCGCCCGCCGCGAGTTGCACCGCGTTGCGCCCGCACAATACCGCCGGAGGGCGATGCACCGCCTCCAGATGAGGAAACTCCCGCCTTGCGCAGGTGGGGCATTCGGCGTCGCGCCCGGGAGCATCGATCTGCCGGATGCCCACTGTCCACAGGTCCATGGTCGTGATCCGCGCGCGCAAGGGCGCGCCGGTCAGGATCTTCAGCGCGTCGGCTACCTGGACGCTTGCCACCGCCGAGACCACCACGCTCAACACGCCCGCGGTCTCGCAGGTCGGCTGTGCGCCCGAAGGCGGTTCGGGATAGACGCAGCGCAGACACGCCGTCACCCCGGGCACCACCGGCATGGCGATTCCGTAACTCGCTACCGCCGCGCCGTAGACCCACGGAATCCCGCGGCTCACGGCAAAATCGTTGATCAGGTAGCGCGTCTCGAAATTGTCAGTGCCATCGAGAATCAGGTCCGCCCCGCGCAGCAGTTCTTCAGCGTTTTGCGGGGTCAGATCCGCGATCACGCCGCGAGCCGTGATGCTGGAATTGATGGCGCGAATCCGCCGCTCCGCAGCCACCGCCTTCGGAAGTTCCTCCGCCGCGTCGGCCTCCTCAAATAGCCACTGCCGGTGCAGATTGCTGGGCTCCACATAATCGCGATCGATCAGCGTCAGGCGACCCACGCCTGCCCGCGCCAGCGCCGCCGCGTGGAAACTTCCCAGCGCGCCGCACCCCGCGATGACGACGTGCGCCGCCAGCAGCGCCTCCTGCCCGCGTTCGCCAATCCCCGGGAATAAAATCTGCCGCGAGTATCGCTCGCGTTCGGTTGCGTTCATGAGCCTCCCTTAGAGCGGCGAAGGCTGGGTGAAGGCGCCATTGCCTGCCGAGTCCCACACCGCGAAACGAACCCATTTCTTACCCGTGGCATCGAAGGGGATCTGGAACTTGTGCGTGGTGAAAGGCGCCAGTTCATTGAGGCGGATGATCTGCCGGTCCACCGTCTTGCCATCGCTCCACACCAGTTCCGCGAACTCGGGCGGGAACGTCCATTCCACTTCGGCGTTGTAGGTCCGCTTGGCCCCCGTGCCTTCGACTTTCGAATTGTGCAGCAGCACTTCGCCGCTAGTCACGAAGTAATCGCCCGCGCGCAGCGCCTTGACCACGGGAGTCCAGCCCTCGTCGAATTTCGGTACGCGGTCGAGTTTCACGTAGTTCACCACCAGTTGCGGATAGGTTTCGTCGTCCGGGAATTTCATGTAGGTATCGCCTTCGGCCAACATGAACTTCGGTCCCGCCCAGTTGTTCATATCGTCCAGCAATCCCAGGCAGCGCTTCTCGCAGAGGCGAGGCTCGCTCAGATCCACCGGCAGGGATTGGAAACTCCCTCCCAAAAAACGGTCGCTGAGGAAGAAGGACTTGTCTTTCGACACGTCGGGATATCCGGTCGAGCCTTTGGTGCGCGGATGCGTCTGCCACACCAGGCCGTTCTCTTTCTTCAGGAGGTCCAGTTCGTTCGCCGCGTCCGACGTGTGATAAACGGTGCCGAAGCGCGGCAGATTCTCCGTGAACGGCTGCCCTTCGGGTCCTTTGGCCGGCAGTTTCACGTGTGTATAGTAAAGCGGCTTGGGGAAGAGGAACATATAGTGCCCGCCGAAATTCGCATCGGGCTCCTCGCCCGGAATCAGCAGCAGGTCGCGATCGCTGAAGCGGCGGCAGCCCTCGAAATAGACCTTCTGTTCGTTGAGTCGGATCGCGCCTGTATCCTGCGGATGCGAGTCGCTGTGGAAGTCCGCCAGAATGGCGAGGTTGATTCCGAGCGAGCGGAAGACGGGCAGCCAGGAAGGCTCCACGTCCATCGACCCTTCATCCGTGAGGTGCTCGTTCAGGTGGAAGTGGAAATGGCTCACCATCACCTGATAGCCCGGCAGCGGTTTGTAGACGTCGTCGTGCGTGTAGGCCATCACATTCTGTTGGGTGGAGCGGCCGTCTTCCGGGCTCAGATAGAAGTAGACGGCCATGCGTTGCAGCGTTCCCGGCGGCGCGTTATAGAGCGCAAAATTGTTGAGTTCGCCGCGCGATTCGTTACTGCTCTTGGTCCACTCCGCGTCGGAAATGCCAGAGGGCTTGTAGCCGGTCTCGCGATCCGGTTGGAGCGCGCCCAAGGCAATCGAGGTCTCGCTGTCCTTGCGGTAGTAGACATAGCCGAGGTTGGTTTCGATCTCGCGCGAGAAGAAGAATTTGTGCGAAGGCGGCAGGAAGGCGAGCGAGCCGCCGTTGCTTTCCAGAATCGCCAGGCGATTGCGCGCCCGCAGTCCCACGGGGTCCCGGTTGACGCTGCCGCCGAAGCCGTAGTGCTGCCAGCCGCGGGCCGTATCGCGCCATACCAGCGTCGCGCCGGCTGGGGAGAAGCCCTTGAGGCCCGAGACGTACTTGTACGCCACTGAGGGCTCGTTGGTCTTGGCGACCGCCTCCTGCCGCAGCAGATTCGAGCCGCGGTAGACCGTGTATTGCAGCGTGCCCGCGAAGATGCCCGCTTCCCAGCCCGAGAAGACGATCTCGATCCGCGCCCCGTCTGTCTTCACGGCGCATCCCGATGCCTGCACTTTCGCCCAGACCTTGCGGATCTCTTCCGGCCTGCGCGGCAGTCCGATATTGGTGCCCGGGCGGCCCGGCACCATCAGCGGGGCATCCCAGAAGGCATTCCACTTTTCACGCTCGATCACTTCCGGCGTTAGTTCGATCTTCAGGTCCTGCAACGGGTTGATCTGTTGTTGGGAGAGCCTCCGCACGCCGCTCGTGATTTCGAACTCGGGCGTGAGGTTCGCGCCCAGGGCGATCCACGCGCCGCCGTTCTTGCGCGCCGCCAGATTCTGCACCACGGGTTGACCGTTGACGATCGTGAAGGCCGCGCGCAGTTGCTCGTGCCGCTCGCCATCCCAGGTGACTTCGAGAGTGTTGCCGCGCAGTTGTGCCTGCAGGCCCGCTTGCGGTTTGTAGGCGCTCAAGTCGCAGTTCAAGCTCTGCCCCGCAGCCATTGCGGCACACGCAGCCGTCAGGGAAAGAATGCGGCGAAGATACATCGGGCCTCCTGGGTAGATGCTACCCAGTCAGGATTATCTCACTGCGGGCGGCGGGACGTTCCCATCTTCGGCGCGTCCAGTGTTGTAGTCTGAAAGTAAGCCCACACATGGTAGAAACAATCGAATGGACGCCTGCGGGCGTCGTCATGATCGACCAGACGCGCCTGCCGCTGCACCAGGAATTCGTAACGTGCCGCAATTATGAGGAAGTCGCCACCGCGATCCGCGATATGATCATCCGCGGCGCCCCGGCCATCGGCGTTGCCGCCGCGATGGGTGTTGCCATCGGCGTCCAGCAGGCCTCGGAGACCGAACTCGATGCGCAGGTCGAGACGATCTGCGATACCCTGGCGAGGACGCGCCCCACCGCGGTCAACCTATTTTGGGCGATCGACCGCATGCAGCGCCTCTACACTTCGCTTCGCGGCGCGCCCCTCGCCGACATTCGCGCCCGCCTGATCGAGGAAGCCTGCCTGATCCGCGAAGAGGATATCGAGATCAATCGCGCCATCGGCCGCCACGGTGCGCCGCTCGTGCCCGATCACAAGACCGTGCTCACGCACTGCAACGCGGGGGCGCTGGCCACCGCCGGTTACGGTACCGCGCTGGGCGTGATCCGCGCTGCCCGCGAGAGCGGCAAACAGATCGACGTCTTTGCGGATGAGACCCGCCCGTTCCTGCAAGGAGCGCGCCTCACCGTCTGGGAACTGCAGCAGGACGGCATCCCGACTACTCTCATCACGGACAACATGGCCGGACATTTCATGAAGGCGGGCCGCATCGGCTGCGTCGTGGTTGGCGCGGACCGGATCGCGGCCAATGGCGATGTAGCTAACAAAATCGGAACCTACTCCGTGGCCGTGCTGGCCAGGGAAAATGGCGTGCCCTTCTACGTGGCCGCTCCCATTTCCACGCTCGACCTCACGCTCACTTCCGGCGACCAGATCCCGATCGAACAGCGTCCCGCTTCCGAAGTCACGCACATGTACGGAAATCTGGTGGCGCCCGAGGGAACCGAGGTGCAGAACCCGGCCTTCGACGTGACCCCTTCGCGCTACGTGACCGCCATCATTACTGAGAACGGTGTCGCGCGCGCTCCCTACGAACAATCTCTGAAACAGGTGAAATCCGCATGAAGAAAATCGCAGCCATCCTCCTTTGCGCCGCCGTTGTATTTGCGGCATCTGTATTCGCCGCCGACCCACCCCGCCGCGCTCCCGGCTTCTGCCTGATCGATACCAAGGGCCAGTGGCAGGATCTGGCGGATTACCGCGGCAAGCCCGTCATCCTGGAGTTTATGCAGACCACCTGCCCGCATTGCATCGCGTTTTCCAGCGTGCTCAACTCCATCAGCCTCAAGTATGGCGATCGCGTCGCGATTCTCTCCGTAGCCCTGCCGCCGGATACGCCGCAGACTATGTTGAAGTTCGCCGAATCGCACCGGCTCTCCTTCCCGCTGCTGCTCGATCAGGGACAGGCCGCGGTCTCTTACGTGCGTGCGCCTTCTATCGATTTCCCCAACGTCTACCTGATCGATGGCGCGGGCATGATCCGCAATCACTGGGCATACAACGTGCTGGCCAAAGACATTTTCGAGGGCAACGGCCTCTCGAAAGAAATCGATAAGTTGTTCGCCGGCGCTCCCGCTAGGTAGCGTCTTGGGATTGCGCTAGAATTCTGAAATCCCATGCTGAGCCTCTTCAAGAATCGCGCACCCAGTCCGCAGCCTCTGGGTCCGCTCGAAGTCGCGGTCATGGAACTACTGTGGACGCACGGCGAGAGCAATGTGCGCGAGGTGGTGGACCGCCTGGACCGTCCGCTGGCCTACACCACCATCATGACCACTCTCGACCGCCTCTATAAGAAGCGGCTGCTGCAGCGGCAGAAGGTGGATCGCGCGTTCTACTACGCGCCCACGCTGACTAGGGAGGAGTGGGATCACAAGCGAGCCGGTGAATTCGTGGCAGGTTTCCTCGCCACTCCGGAGCCTGCGCGCGAGCTGCTCATCTCCTGCCTGGTGGAAGCCGTGGGGCAGCACGATGAGGCGCTGCTCGACGAACTGGAAAAGAAGATTCGGCTCCGCCGCAAGGAACTCGCACGGAGGCAGCGGCCATGATTCTCAGCTATCTGTTGCGCCTCTGCTGCCTGTGCCTGTCAACGTTTTTCCTGGTGCACACGGCGGTGGGGCTAGTTGTTGCCATGACCTCCGGCGCCGCCATTCGCGCCGCTCTCGGTATGGCGCCGCGCCGCGCCTCCCGGTTGCTCCTGCTGTTGCGCCTGTTGCCCGCGGGGCTCGCGCTTTTCGTGGTGATGGGCGTTTGCGTGCCCAGCTATCTGTGGTTGGAAACCGATGCCAGCGGAGAAGCGGTCGGCGCGATCTGTCTGGTGGCAGCCCTGCTGGCCGCTGTGCAGTGCGTATGGTCCCTGGTTCGCGGAGGCCGTGCCGCGGCGCGCACCCGCCGTCACGCGCATTCCTGGGAGCGCGAATCTCGAGCCGCGAAACTCTCCGCGGTTGCGGCGCCGGTCTGGATTCTCGAAACGCGCCCTCCCGTGGTTGCGCTGGCAGGTCTCTTCCATTCCCATCTGGTGATTTCGCGCCCCGTGATTCAGGCGCTTTCCGCCCCACAGTTGGCGGCTGCACTGCGTCACGAAGAAGCCCATCGCCGCTCGCACGATAATCTCAAACGGCTCGTAGTTCTGCTTTCCCCGGATCTGCTTCCCGGTGTCTCCGCCTTCGCTGCGCTGGAACGCGCCTGGGCCCGCTTCAGTGAATGGGCCGCCGATGACGAGGCGGTGGAAGGCAATCCGGATTCCTCGCTTTCTCTGGCTGCCGCGCTCGTCTGCGTCGCCCGCCTCGGCGGACGGCACTCCGTCCCGCCTCTCACCGCCGCATTCCTCGGGAACCCCGCCGAACTCTCCCAACGCGTGGACCGGCTTCTCTCTCCAGTTGCGCCGGTCGCCCCGCGCCGCTACAACCCGCTCGCGATTGGCGGTTACCTCGCCCTTACGCTGACCGCCGCGCTCCTGCTGCAACCCGCCTCACTCGCCTCTGCCCACCGCATACTGGAAGATCTCATCCACTAGCGTGGCGTGAACCACGACACCATAAGGACATGGCACTATACAAGCTATGAAGTGGTTCGTCTGCCTCCTTCTCACAGGTGCCTCGCTCGCCGCGCAGGACCGTTACCCCGTGGACTGGCGTAAGCTGGAACCCGAGATTGTCTCCACCTTCAGCAAGTTGCTGCAGATCGATACCAGCAATCCCCCCGGCAACGAAACCAAGGCTGCCACCGCCATCCGCGCCCTGCTCGGCCGCGAGGGTATTCCCAGCGCCATGTTCGCCATGGACCCCGGCCGCGCCAATCTGGTGGCGCGCATCAAGGGCAATGGTAAGAAGCGGCCCCTGCTGCTGATGGGCCACACCGACGTGGTCGGCGTGCAGCGCGACAAATGGTCCGTCGATCCCTTTGCGGCCATCAATAAGGGCGGAATCATCACCGCCCGCGGGTCGCGCGACGATAAGCCCCACGTCGTCGCCGGCATCATGATTCTGCTGCTGCTGAAGCGCATGAATATCCAGTTGGACCGCGATATCATCTTTCTCGCCGAGGCCGGGGAAGAAGGCACCAGCACCTTCGGGATCGATTACATGGTCAAGGAGCACTGGTCTGAGATCGAAGCCGAATTCGCCATCGCCGAGGGCGGCGCCATCACGACCGTCAACGGCAAGCCGCAATATGTGCTCGTCACCAACACGGAAAAGTCGCCGCAGCGCGTCCGTCTGGTCGCCCGTGGAACCGCGGGCCACGCGTCACGGCCGGAGATCGCCAACGCCGTGGTACACCTCGCCGCAGCCGTGGCTAAGGCCGGGGAATGGCAGACGCCGGTCCGTCTCAACCAGACCACCCGCACCTATTTCGAGCGTCTCTCCGCCATTTCTCCGCCCGAGCAGGCCGCACACTATCGCGACATCCTCGACCCTGCCCGTGCCGCCAACGCGGACGCATGGTTCCGCCACAATGAGACCAACCACTACTCCATCCTGCGGACTTCGGTAGTGCCGACCATGCTCAATATTGGGTTCCGCGCCAACGTGATCCCCTCCTCGGGCGAGGCCATGCTCGATATCCGCGCGCTGCCCGACGAGGATTTCGCGAGCTTCACCGCTGCCCTGCGCCGCGAAATCGCCGACCCGGTGATCGAGGTGATTCCGCCCGCCGTCAGCGCCCGCCCCGTCTCCGCGCCTTCGTCTCTCGACAGCGACCTCTTCCACGCCTTCGAAAAAGTGGCGCGCCGCATGTTCAACGTGCCCACGCTTCCCAACATGCTCACCGGCGCCACCGATATGGCCCAACTCCGCGCCAAGGGCGTGCAGGCATACGGCACAGGGCCCATGGCCACCCCCGAAGAAGGTCCCCTCGGCGGCGCCCACTCTGACGACGAACACATCTCCGTCACCTCCCTCATGACCCTGATCGAATACATGTGGAACGCCGTGATCGAAGTTTCCACGAGTTCATAGCCGGAAAAGAATGCGAAACTGGTAAGCGGAGTACGGAGCAGGCCATGAACGTCGCTAAGCAGCAGGCCCATCAGTTGAGCGAGCAGCTCGAATTCTCCCAACTCGCCGCGGTCCTGCAACTTCTGCAAGTCATGGTCGACCCCGGCCACCATTCCAGCGAGGACGAGTTGACTGCCGAAGATCGCCAGGCCGTTGCCGCGTCCCGCGAATGGTTCCAGAAGAACCCGGACGGGATTCCGCTCGAGCAGGTAGTAGCGGAATGCGGCCTTACCATGGAAGGCATCCAGCGCTGAGCGGAGTACCGTGAAGCAGATTCACTTCTCTCCCGCCGCAAAGGCCGATGTGCGAGCGATTGAAAAATCTGCCGCCACGCGCGTTCTCACAGGACTCCACCGGTATGCGGAGAGCGGCCAGGGTGACATTAAGGCGCTGGAAGGCGATCTCGCCGGCCTGCTGCGCCTTCGAGTCGGCGAGTACCGCGTCCTCTTTG
>CAIRBY010000948.1 GCA_903876865.1 uncultured Acidobacteriia bacterium | reverse complement strand
GTACTGCGACGCCAGGCTCTGCACCCGCGTAGCCCGGCTCGTATCCGAACTCGCCAGGATCCGGGAGAGCGCTCCCAGCGCGCCGGAGAATTCCACGCTGTCACTGGCAGCGCCGCCATTCCCGGCCGTTTTTCCGCTGCCTGAGCCCCCCGCCTTCTGTAGCTCTTGCGCCCGCCCTGCTTCCGAAGCGGATGCTCCTGTGAGATTGCGATCGTAGATTTTCATAACTGCTCGTAAATCGTGCTGTATGTCATATCGTCGGAACTCCATCGGAACTTTAGGGCCCTCCTGTTTTTTTCAGAGAATTAGTACTACTCCTCTTCATCGTCGTGGGTATATGGTCCGCGCCTCGATTTGCCGCCCTCTTTCGCTTCGCAACCCTAAAGGTCCGGCCCCGTCCCGCCGATATTCCCGGTGAGTTCGTTATGGCCCCAGCCCGAATCATGTGGATCGCGGTATCACCGGAAACCCCTTCCGACTGGCTTCACCACCCGGTCGCCTGGAGCATCGTGCATAAGCCTCCCCACGAGGCGCTGGGCGCGCTCGAAGTCATGGACTTTGGCGCGATCATCCTCGATCTGCCCATCCCGGGCTGGACGTCCGCCTTCCTCCTCGAATCCGTGCAGCGCATCGCTCCCGGGGTTCCGGTGCTGATCCGCGACCGCGCCGCCACCTTGGATGAAGCCGTCCGCCTTGCCCACCTCGGCCTCTACCAGTTTCTGCCCGCCGGACAAGCCGGCCTGGACCGCATACAAGAAGCCGTCGAGGCCCGCCGCACCAGCGATCTCGTGCAACTGGCCTGCCAGGTGGAAAGCGAGGAATGGCAGCGCATGCTGGTGGGTTCCAGCCGCGAGATGCGGCAACTCCACCACATCGTACGCCTGGTCGCCGGGCGCCGTGCCAGCGTGCTGATTACGGGGGAAACCGGCACCGGGAAAGAGATGGGTGCGCGCGCCCTCCACCTCGCCGGCAACCGCCGCTCCGGTCCCCTGGTGGCCGTCAATTGCAGCGCCCTGCCGGAAACGCTGCTTGAAAGCGAACTCTTCGGCCATGTGCGCGGAGCCTTCACCGGCGCCTTCCAGAATCGCATCGGCCGCTTCGAACAGGCCCAGGGCGGCACTCTCTTCCTCGATGAGATCGGCGAACTTCCCATGGAACTGCAAACCAAGCTCCTGCGCGTCCTGCAGGAGCGCGAAGTGCAGCGCCTGGGAACTTCAGACACGGTCAAGCTCGATATCCGCGTAGTCGCCGCCACCAACTGCGATCTCGCGCAGCGCATCGCCGAGGGCAGATTCCGCGAGGATCTCTACTACCGCCTCAACGTGGTCCCCATCGAGATGCCCCCGCTCCGCCGCCGCCTGGACGACGTGCCTCTTCTCGCCAGCCATTTTATGGACAAAATCTGCGCGCTCGAAGGCATCGCGCCCAAAGTGCTCACGCGAGAGGTGGTGCAGCGCCTCTGCGAGTACTCCTGGCCGGGCAACGTGCGCCAGTTGGAAAACTCCATGGAGATGGCGATCACCCTCAGCGGCGACCGCAAGACGCTGCTCCCGGCCGATTTCGCCCTGCCCCTGCCCCTGTTGGACCGGCATCCGCCTCCCCCCACCCCCGTGGTGGCCGTCCCGGATTGCGGTCTGGACTACGAGGAGACGCTCGCCGTGATCGAACGCAGCATCCTGGAACAGGCCCTGCGCAAAACCGGAGGCAACAAGAGCGCCGCGGCCGATATGCTGCGCCTCAAGCGCACCACGCTCGCCGCCAAAGTGCGCAGCCTGGAGCCAGCCGTGGGCTTCTAGGCCGTCATTCTGCCGCTAGCGCATATAGTCTTTGGCGATCTCGCGCTTATCGTAACCATCCAGCACATGGACCGTACGGATTTTCTTCAGCGACACCGGCGACAGCTGCCCGATGGGGATGTAGATGATCGTCCGCCCCATCCGCGCGGCGATGCCGCGGAAAGTGCTGCGCGGCGGCTTCGCGGCCACATAGACCACATGCTTCTGGATCGAATAGTCCAACCCCGCCAAGAGCAGGCGCTCGGATTTCGACTCGGCGAACTCGTAATCCGGGTCCTGCCAGACGTCGTACATGCGCCGCGCCGGCAGGCTCATCAGGAAGCCGCCATATTCGGCCCGCCCGATCCCCGGCCCCACCAGATGGTCGAAGGGAAACGTGGAGTAGAACGCCATGTCGCTCTCGTTCTGGTTCTCGCCCAGCCACGTGGTCATGTACTGGTAGCGGTTATCGCTGTCTTCATCGAAAATCACTACGATGCTGCCGACTTCCCCCTGAATCTTCTGGAAGTGCCGCACGTAAATCCGCTTCTCGTACCACTTGCGGATCGTCTCCCGCAGGTCGATCCCGTCCAGGATCGACGTCGTGAACGGCTCCACCCGCAGGCGCTCCTCAGAGAGGATGCTCTTGCCCTTCTTCTTCAGATACCGGCCGTAATCCTCAATCAGCAGGTCTTCCGGCGGGTACGAACAGATCCCCGATCCGTTCAATTGACTGGCCCACTCGCCCGGGAACTTCTCCTTCTTGCGCGGCTTCAGCCCGTAGGGACGCAACTTCTGCTTGGTATTGGGCAGGCGACGCCGCAGGTGCATCCGCCGCGTGTCGATCCAGACCTCTTCGCCGGAAATGTGCGCCGTGGGCAGGTCGGCATCGGTGCGCTGCGGCGGATACTCTCCCGCGGCTTCCCACACATCCCAGGCGTAATTGTCGTCGCCAATCGAACGCGCCGCCACCGCCAAATCGAAGATTCCCGCCGCCAATTCGTTCCCCGCCAGCGCCAGGTTGCGCGTGTACCGCGCCAGCAGGCGCCGCTGCCAGTGCGCAATCCGCTCCCCCGTATTGGCCTCGTACTCCTTCTCCGCCGCGCGCAGCACCGCGAATTGCGCGTGCCGCCGGTCGATCAGTTTCACGTCCGTCCCCGCCGCGCGGAAGTTCTCGTACCGCCACTGCAGCGCCGGATACTCCACCAGAATCTCGGCCAGCGACTCCGGATGCGGATTGAGCAGTTCGATGCCCTCGCGCCGGGTCCGCGCCAGCGGTTGCGCCTGCGGCTCTTCCATCGCGTCCAGCACCGGGTCCAGCAGATTCAGCGAGACCACCACCAGCACCTCCGCCAGCGGGTCCGCGCCCTGCAGCTTCCAGGCGATCCCCGCCGCGTGCCGTGCCAGTTCCTCGGTCCGCGGCTGCGGATAGACGCGGTACGCCTCCACATACCGCGCCAGTCCGATGTGGCGGACCGCATAGGTGTCCGGGTATGAATCCTTCAGGTGCGGCCGCGTTGCGGCTTCGGGGTCGGCAAACAGAATCTCCGCGCCCACCTCCAACCCCGTGCGGATCGCCTCCGTGAAGGGATCCGCCGGCTCCACCGGGACATATACCGCTTCGTTTTCCCCGCCGCTCTCGTCCGGGTAGAAGATGACCGAGATTTCGGGCAGTCGCGAGACCGCGCGCAGCCACGCCGTCCGCAGCGTCGCCGGCAGTTCCAGTGCGATCACCTGTGGACGATCGCGCAGAATCGCCGCGCGCACCTCCATCGCGAACTCCACCCGCCCCGGGACCACCGGGAAGTAGGCGAAGCGTCCGCGCTTCAGGCTGCCAAAATCGGGAAGCGGCAGATCCGGATGCGGAGACTCAGGATGCGGAGGGCCGGTTTCTCCGGGCATAACGCAGCGCTTCCTCTCCCAAGACCTGCACCACCGCAATCTCCAGCGCCTCGGATTCGTGCGTGCGGTGCGTCGCCAGGCTCTTCAGCTTGATCGCGTACCGACCCACGTTGATCCCGTCG
>CAIRBY010000947.1 GCA_903876865.1 uncultured Acidobacteriia bacterium | reverse complement strand
TCGCCGCCCCACTTGAAGCCGCCGGCGGAGAGCAGCTTGCGCGCCTGTTCGAGCGAGCGGCGCGGCGCGGGCAAGTGCGCATCCGCCCACAGCCTGTTGCCGGGCGGCACGGGGCCGGCCAGTGGCGTCGCCTTGCCTTGATAGACCAGCCGCACGATGGCGTCGCGATCGATCGAGGCATTCACCGCCTGGCGGAACGCCTTCTGCTTCAGCACGCTCTGGTGCGCCACCAGGGAAGCGGCGCTGCCCGCCGGCAGCTCAGCCAGATTGAAGACCAGAAAGCTGTACTCCATGCTGGCGCCGGCATCCACCAGATTGAAGCCGCGGCGCTCGCTCTCTTTCTGGAGCGCGGCGAAATTGCGAGCGCCCAGGCGGTTGATCAGATCGCTCTCGCCTGCCTGGAAGCGCAACACCTGGTTGTCTTCCGTGCCGGCGAAGAGAAACGTGACCTCGGAGAGATACGGCAGTTGCACCCCCGCCCGATCGACCTTCCAATAGTAGGGATTCTTTTCCAGCGTGACGCGCTGCCCGGGGAGATATTCCTTGAGGCGAAAGGGTCCGAGGCCGACGATTTCGGAGGGCGCGGTGGAGAGGGGCCAGGCTTCGGCCAGGCGTCCCTGCTTCCAGGCTGCTTCGAGTTTGTGGCGCGGCAGAATGAAGACGCCATCGAAGAGCCGGTCGGGCACGGAGTAAGGCTGCGGCAGATCGAAGACAACCGTGTGCATTCCAGTCTTGCGAACGCCTATCGGCTTGCCTTCGAGCAGCAGCAGGTCACGCTGCGGCGAGTTGACCTTTTCGTCCATCACAGCCTGGAAGGTGAAGATCACGTCGTCGGCGTCGAATGGGTGGCCATCGGAGAAGCGTAACCCGCGGCGCAATTCGAGGGTCCAATGCAGCCCGTCCGGGGAGGCTTTCCAGGATTTCGCGAGCGCGGGTTCGGTGGCCAGAGTCTGGCGGTTGATGTGGATCAGGTCCGCCATGGTGCGTTGCAGCACTTCGCGCGAACCGGAATCGCTCGCCACCGCCCAATTGAGGGTTTTCGGTTCGGTGCGCTGGGCCGAAATCAGGCGTCCGCCGGCACGCCCAGGAGTACCGGTAACCAGCATCCGGTCGTCGGCGAACGCGTGGAGTTGCCACACTAGTACGAGCGCCCACGCTGCCTGTGAAAAGACCCGTAACAGAGGTTTCACCACACCATCCGAAGGTAGTTTATCTAATTGGGAGCAAAAAGGATATTAACCAAAGTACTGGTCTCTGATCGCAGTCCTGGAGGTCTGGTACCACCAGATGCTATAGGTCTGCCACCGGCGCGAGGTGTTGCTTTTCGAGGAGGAGATCGGCGAGGCGCAAGTAGCCGAACAGCAGGGGTACGGAGGCGAAACCGGGTGCGAGCATCCAGGCGTGGGAAACCAGGGTGTGAAACTGGCGCGCTTCCATCAGCATGTTGCCCCAACTGGGCACGGGTTCGCCTACCCCGAGTCCGAGGAAAGAGAGCGTCACTTCGGCCAGAATGAACTGCGGAATCAGGACCGTGGCCTGGGTGAGTACGACGCTGCCGGTGAGGGGCAGAATGTGGCGCCGCATCAGGTAGAATCCCGAGGCGCCAAAGCCGCGCGCCGCCGCGACAAATGGGCGTTCCCGCGCGCTCAACACAACCCCGCGGACGAGGCGGGCGGGACGCACCCACCCCACCGTTCCGATGATTCCCGCCAGCAGAAAAAACGATTCCGTGGGGCTCACGTGCAGGGGCAGAAAGGCGCGGACCCCGAGCAGGAAATAGAGCCACGGCAGGGCCAGAAATAGCTCCCCGGCGCGCATCAGAATGGCGTCCACCCAGCCGCCGTAAAAGCCGGCAAGGGTGCCCCAGAGCAGGCCGAGACCGAGCGAAAGCAGTGTGGCGGCAAGCCCGGTCAGCAGGGAAATCCGCCCGCCGTACAGGACACGGGAGAAAACATCGCGGCCTAAACTATCGGTACCCCAGGGAAAAAATACGGCCGGAGCGGCGACGCCGAAGAGGCGGCCATGAATAAAAAGTTCCAGAGGGTACTGCCGGCTTGTGTCCTCACGATAGATTTCGCCACCCGTGTCCGGGACAAGCCCGTAGACTACGGGGCGCAATCCGGCCCAGTGCAGGCGGGAGGGCGGCGCATAGGGGAAGTCGCGATGCTGCTCGGCGTAGTCGTAGGGCGCGAGCCAGGGGGCGAGCAGAATGGCGCCGTGGAGCAGCGCCAGGCCGGCGAGTGTGAGACGAAGCTTCATTGCACGCGAATCCTCGGGTCCACGCGGTAGAGGAGCAGGTCCGCGACCAGGTTGCCGGCGATGAGCATCAGGGCGGAACTCATGACCACGCCCAGCACCAGGGCGAAATCGCGGGCGAAGATGGCTTCGAGAAAGAGCGGGCCGAGCCCCGGCCAGCCCACCAGCACTTCGACCAGCAGCGAGGCGCTGAGCAGCGTGCCCAAAGAGAAGCCGAATAGGCTGACCAGCGGATTGAGCGCGGCGGGCAGCAGGTGGCGGAAGAGCAGGCGGCGCGGCGCCACGCCGTGAGCGCGCGCGGCGAGGGCGAAGGGCGCATCCATCACCTCACGCATGGCGGCGGCGACGTGGCGGATCAGCACCGGCGCCATGCCCAGCACGAGCACGGCCACGGGGATGGCGAGGTGGCGCACGGTATCGAGCAGGCGCGCGGCGGCGGAAAGAGACTCGGCGCCGGTGGAGTGCATGCCGCCGACGGGCAGCCATCCCGTCTGCGCGGCGAAGAGCAGGAGCACGACCGCGAGCAGCAGTTCCGGGATGGAGAGCAGCAAGGCCAGCAGGCCATTGAGCGCGGTGGCGGTCCAGGCACGGCGCCGCGAGGCGGCCCAGATTCCCAGTGGCAGGGCCAGCAGCCAGGCGGCGAGCGTGGCGGTAGCGGTCAACAGCAGCGTGCCGGGAATGCGTTGCACGAGCAGCGGTCCCACGGCGGAGTTGTAGGCCAGCGAGTACCCGAATTCGCCGCGCCCCACGCTGCCGAGCCAGGCGAGGTAGCGCAGGGGCAGGGGACGGTTCAGGCCGCGCTGCGCGCGCATGGCGTCGATGGTCGCGGGGGAGAGGCGCGGGTCGAGCCGCATCTCAGAGAAGAAGTCGCCGGGCGCGAGTTCGGCGAAGAGGAAAGAGAGCAGAGAGACGGCGGCCACCAGCAGCAGGCTGTGCAGGGCGCGGCGGAGTGCGTACCTCATACGGGAAACGCTCCGGGATGCAGCAGGCGCGCGGCGTCCACGAGTTCGCGCGTGGCCTGCTCGCGCGGAGTGCGGAGCAGCGCGGCGGTGGGTGCGTGTTCGACGAGGCGTCCGCGTTCGAGTACGGCGATCTCATCGGCGAGGCCGGCGATCAGGGCGAGATCGTGGCTGATGAGAATCCAGGCGAGGCCAAGGCTGCGTCGCAAATCCTGCAGCAGCGCGGCGATCTGTTGCGCCACCTCCGGATCGAGGCCGTTGAAGGATTCGTCGAGGATGAGCAGTTTCGGACGCACCACCAGCGCGCGCGCGATGGCAAGGCGCTGCCGCTCTCCGCCGCTGAACTGATGCGCGAACTTGTGTAAGGCGGTGCGCGCGATTCCGGTGGCTTCGAGCGCCTGCGCGGCCTCTTCCCGGCGCTGCGCGGCAGGGTGGCTGCCCGCGATCACGAGCGGCTCTTCCACAATCTCCGCCGCGGTGAAGTGCGGATTGAGGCTGCTGGCGGGCTGCTGAAAGATCATCTGCAGTTCGACGCGCGCGCCTTGAAAGACGACGCGTCCGGAGGTGGGCCGCTCCAGGCCGGCGAGGCAGCGGCCGAGCGTGGTCTTGCCGCTGCCGGAGGCGCCGGTGAGGCCGAGCGTGGCGCCGGGCGCGAGGTGGAAACTGATATCGGTGAGCACGGCGCGGCCCGCGTAGCTCTTGCAGAGATGTTCCACGCGCAGCATCAGAGGCGCTCCACCCGGTCCGCCGTGGCCTGCAGCACGGCTGCATCGTGACCGATCAGAAGGAAGGAGGTGCCGTTCTCGTCGCGCAGGCGGCGGAAGAGGGCGGAGAGCGCGACCACGCGGGGCGCATCGAGAGCGGTGAAGGGCTCATCGGCGAGGATCAGCGCGGGGCGGGCGGCGAGCGCCTGGGCGATGGTGACGCGCTGCAGTTCGCCGCCGGAGAGTTGATGCGGGTAGGCGCGGAGCACGCGCGCGGTATCGGCGACGCCTGCGAGCGCGAGCAGTTCGGCCGGATCGCCCTGGGTATCACCCGTGACGGCGCGGGCGCGCAGCACTTCGGAGATCTGGCGCCGGACCGTGAGCACGGGGTTGAGCGCGAGCAGCGGGTCCTGGAAGATCATGGCCATGCGCGCACCCCCGTGCAGGTGAATCTCGCCGCGCACTTCGTATTCGGGCGGCAGCAGTTGCAGCAGGGCCATGGCGAGCGTGGTTTTGCCGCGCCCGGAGGGGCCGGTGAGTCCGACGATGGCGGCGCGGCCGATGCTGAGGGAAATGCCAGTGAGAATGTTGCGTCCCGCGCGAAAGCCGATGGAGAGATCGCGAACTTCCAGGAGCGGCGCGGCCGGCATAGGATCTATTCTAGTGCGAAGCTTTGCGGTTTGCGAAGCTTTGCGGATTGCGAAGCTTTGCGGATTGCGAAGCTTTGCGGATTGCGAAGCTCGGTTTAGGTCGAACCTTCCGGCAATCCCAATTCCACCCACTCGGCGCCGGACGGCAGTTCGATACTCTCGCCCGGAATGCGCGGGATGAGATGGATGTAGGCGTGGAAAGAGCCATCGTCGCCGGCGGGAGCATCGACGAAGCCGACGGCGAAGCCATCCACGCGCAGCGATTTGACGATGCGCTCGCGCAACTGCTCGAGCGCGCCCCACACCAGGCGCTGCTCCTGCACGTCGAGATCGTAGAAGGCCGCCACATGGCGGCGCGGGGCTACAGTCACATGGCAGGAGCCGACGGGGTCGGGGTGAGGCAGGGCGACGGCGAACTCCGTCAGGATCCAGGCGTCATCCACCGAAATCGCGCAATATGGACAGGTAGGCAAACCATACTATAACGCAGGCGCCGGGCAGCCGTTACGGCGGCGATGCTAGCATGAGGGGATGTTGCGCGCCGCATTGCCCGGCACCATCCTCTGCGCCATCCTCTGCGCCATCCTCTGCGCCCTGTTCCCTCACCCGGCGCTGGCGTGCAAATGCCAGTTGACGCTGGGGGCGTGCAATGAAGTGGCGGCGACGGACGTGGTCTTCATCGGCACCGTGCAATCGATCGAACCGAATTTCCTGGATGCCTGGAACGCCAACCAGACCTCTTCGCTCGCGCTGCTGAACCGGGAGTATATGCGGGTGCAGAGCGACCACTCGCCGGCCAGTTTCGCCCAGTTGCGCGACGCCTACCTGCAGGTGTTTCCCGATCTTCCCGAGGAGCACCGCAAGCGGCTGGCGGCGGCCACATCGCCCGAACAACTGGGGGAGTTGTTCTATTGGATTCTGGATCACGGCAAGCGAATCCGCCTGCATGTGAAGACGGTGTTCCGCGGCGAGTTGGCGGCGGACGACGACGATGACGACGCCACCGACGAAGAGAAGACCGTCGAGATCTGGACCCCGTTCGGCGATTGCGGGTTCAGCTTCCAGGTGGGCGAAACCTATCTGGTGTATGCCGATGACGATGAGGAGTCCGACGTGATGACCACGGGCTCCTGCACCCGCACGCGGCGCATTTCGGACGCGGGTGACGATCTGGCGTATCTCTATTTTTACCGGAGCAACGGCGATGCCGCGAGCCGCGTGGAGGGCTTCCTCACCGCCGACCTGCTCTACCTGCGGGAGCGGGATTTGGCCCACTACTCCGAAGAGATTGGCGCGGCAGTCAGCGGGGCGGTGGTGGAGCTGAAGCGGGCCGAGTCCGGTGAGTTGCGGCGGATTGCGATCACCAATGAAAAGGGGCGCTTCGTCTTCGATGGCCTGCCCGCGGGCGAGTATACGCTGAATGCCTGGGCGGCAGGCTATCCGGTACAGACGCGCGCGCTGGCGGCGCCGAAACGCCTGCCCGTGGGGATCCGCGCATGCGCCTCGCAGGTGCTGGTGGCGCCGGATGCCAATTCCAGCGGCATAGCTAAATAGGGCTAGCGGCGTTGTAAAATTGCGGGCCGGGCAGGGAGAATCTGAGCATTCGCCTGTTGCTATTCGAGATAACAGGTGTAATATATCTGAAATGTCCCAATTGAACGACACGCCGAATGCCCGTCCGGATAACGAGACGGATCTGCTGGCCGAAAGCGCCGCTGGCAGCGGCGTGGCGAGCGTTCTCTACGGATGGGATTCGCTGAGCGAGACCTGGCACGGGCCCAACGAACTCGGCACACAGTGCCGCGCGGACCGGCGGCTGCTGCGGTCCTTGCAGGATGCGCCCTCCGGCTCCTGGTATGGCCCGGTGACCTGCCGTTCGGCGGATGGAAGCTCCACGCGCTTCTTCGCCGTGATTCACGATCTGACGGATTGCGCCGTGGCGCTGCTCTACTGCGACGAATCGAAGAGCGGGCCGGTGGAGATTGTGGCCGTGGTGCCGGCCAGCCGGCGAGCGTCGTTGCGCGAGGAGTTCGCCTTTGAATTCCTCAGTTTCGCGCGCTTCCTGCGCTGCCTGGGTGCGGCGGCGGAGATGGAGGTGCACGACGCGATCACGGCGGCGATCGCCGAGCAGCCGGCATCGGTGACGATCGTGTTTTCGCTCACCAGCGGGCTATGGTCGAGCGATCTGGACTCGGTGCTCTCCGAATATGCCGAAAAACTCGCCGTCACGCTGGGCGAGTGGTTGAGCGGGTCCGGGACGGATCCCGGCGCCGGTCCTGTGGATTCAATCCGCGTAAGCTGAATCCGCGTGCGTCCGGGCCGGTTGGCGGCGCCATTGTCCCATGGTCCGCCGGCCCTGCATCTCTACCCAGTCCATGCGGAGGGCGC